>DBGBSM010000175.1:0-30941 GCA_048468815.1 Parabacteroides sp. | reverse complement strand
GTAGAGTATTTAGACAGCGAGGGTGCTCCGGATTATGTGGAATGGACCCGATGGATGGCGTCGTTGTTTCATGCCTATCCTCGCCGGCCGGATTTGGTAGTGATTATCGGTCAGGAAGCCTGGTCGGCTTACCGGATGGCGTGTCCGGAAGCGTGGAAACGGATTCCTGTCGTATTGGGCCATGTAAAGAGGGGGAGTTTTTATTTTGAGAACGGTGAGGAAAAAGCGATAAACGATGTCAAGGATATTAAAAACACCTCCACTACCTTTGCCGACTTTCAAGTTACCGGCTATTATACAACCGATTATATAGAAGAAAATTTGCGATATATCAAGCAGTTGCAACCCCAGGTGCGTCATGTGCTCTTTTTTTACGACGACCCTTACCGGCTTCCTTTCTTCGAAAAATACCTGTACGAAGTGGCTTCCCGGGTAGATTCGCTTCAAATACATTATATATCCGGCAGTCGATATTCTACGGCTCAGTTGCTCGACAGCATCAAGGCGGCCGATCATACGTATGCATTGTTGTCGGCAGGCTGGTATACCGATGTGAATCGCTATCCGCATGCCTATCCGATGCTGCAAAACGAGTTGGAGCGGCATCCGGAAAAGGCGGTTTACCAATTGTACGACCAGGGTTTCGTAGCCGATAATTGCATAGGTGGCTACTTTGTTCCCGGTGAAATGCTGGGCGAAAACCTGTCGGCGTTGATAAAGCGTATTTTCGAAAACGGATTCGAAAACAGCGATTCGTTCCGGGCGACTCCCTCGCCTCCTGTGTATACGCTCAACTATAAAAAAATAGGAGAACTGGGTATCCGGAAAAAAGACATACCGGCCGGAACCGTTTTCTTCAACGAGCCCGATTCGTTCGTAAAAACGCATTCGGTTGCGTTGCTGGTGTTGAGCTTGGTATGGGTGGTAATCGCTCTTTTTGTTTATGGAGCCTGGGTGTATAGGAGAAGGAAAGAACGCACCGACCGGCAGAATTATAAGAAAACACAGCAATTGCTGGCGAAAATGCCGGATACGGTAGTGGTATATAGCGCCGACTTAACGATTATCGACGTAATCAATCCGCTTGACGATGTGTTGTTCGGGCTGAGAAACACGGATTTGATAGGGAAAACTATTCCTGACTTGATGCACGAGAATCCTTCTTTCCGGGAAGCCGGCAAGCAGATTCTTGTGCAATTGCAGCAAACGTTGCACACAAAAGAAATTACGGCGTTCAATTATACGGTTCATACGAAAAGGGGGCTGGCTCACGTGCATTTACGTGTAACTCCTTTCGAGGAAGATAAATTGCTTACTTTCGCCCATAACATAACCGAACGGGTTAACAACGAACGGGAGGTATTGAAGCTCAAATCGTTTCTTCAGTCGGTTATCGACAATTTGCCCGTGCCCGTTTTCGTAAAGGATGTGGCGAACGATTTCCGTTATATTTATTACAACGATAAATGCCTCGATTTTTATGCCGACGCGATAAGAAGAAATAAGCAGGAAAACAATCCGGAAGCGACCCGTTTGCTGGAAAGCCTGTATCGCGAGGAAGATGTAAAGGTGCTCGAAACCGGCGAGCCGATGTCGTTCGAACGGATTATCTGTAACGAGCGGAACGAGCCTTACCGGTGGGGAATCACTACGAAAACCCGGTTGCAAAACAGCGACGGCAGTTACTATATTATCGCTGTATTGATGGAAACTACCGAGCTGCGAAAAAAGCAGATGGAAATGGATACGATCCGGAAAGAATTGTCGTTGGCACTGGATGCGGGGTCGCTCTCCGCCTGGATATACGATGTGAATACGCGTATTTTTACGTCCCTGTACGGCGAAACGGTTTCGAAAGCCGGGTTGGATTACGAAGAGATAGAAGCCATCGCCCATCCCGACGACCGCGCGAAATACAAGCGGTTTATGGAAACCCTGGCAGCGGGAGAGGTGAAGAAGCAAAAGGAATTTTTCCGGTTCTACGGCGAAACCGGTTATTCGTGGTTCGAAACGCATGCCATCGGGTTGCGGTCGGTCGAAACCGGTGCGATCGATTGCATCGTCGGTACGCAAAAAGACATTACGCAAGACATCGAGGCGCAGGAGAAAGCGAAAGCCGATAAAATCAAATCGGACCTGGCTATCCAGTCGAGCGGCATTATGCAATGGGATTACGATGTGCGGACTTGTACGTTTACTTCGCCGAACGAGGAGTCGTTTATCTATAACCGGCACATGCCGAAGGAAGAGTATTTTTCTTTTATCTGCCCGGAGGATGTGCATTTGTACGAAACCGGCTTAGATAAGATTATCCGGGGCGAAAGCCGGACGGCGCATTTCCAGCTCCGGCAAGACCGTCCGCCGCAGGGATTGCGCTGGGCCGAAATTCATTGTGTGGCATGCGAGTACGACGAGGCCGGTCACGTAGTGAAAATAACGGGATTGTGGCGGGATATAACGGAGATGAAGAAATTGATCGACGAGCTGGCCGCCAAGGAAAAGGCCGAGGAGTTGAACCGTCTGAAAAGCGCTTTCCTGGCGAATATGAGCCACGAGATACGTACGCCGCTGAACGCCATCGTGGGTTTTTCCCAACTGATTGCGCAAACCGACGATCCGCAGGAGAAAGCAGAGTTCAACAAGATTATCGGAACCAACAACGAGTTATTGTTGCAACTGATTAACGACATTCTCGATTTGTCGAAAATCGAGGTCGGCCAATTGGATTTCGTGTTTACGGAAGTGGATATAATTCGCCTTCTGGCTAATCTGGAAGCTATTTACCGGTACAAACTCAAAGAAGGAGTGAAACTGATTTGTTCCTTTCCCGACCGGGCGTGTACAGTTTACTCGGAAAAGAACCGGCTTACCCAGGTGGTGTCGAACTTTTTGTCCAATGCCTGTAAGTTTACTTTTAGCGGCACCATCCGGATGGGATACGAGCATATTCCGGGCGGCTTGCGTTTTTACGTTTCGGATACAGGGAAAGGAATCAAGAAAGAAAACCTGCCCCATGTTTTCGACCGTTTTGCCAAATTCGACAGTTTTATTCAGGGTACCGGACTCGGACTCTCTATTTGTCAAACCATCGTTCAACATCTGCAAGGCGAAATCGGGGTCGACTCGGAACCGGGGAAAGGAAGCACGTTCTGGTTTACCGTTCCGTGCGAAATCAGGAAGGTGGAGGCTCCGGCGGAGTCGGTTGAACAACCGGTCCCGATTATACAGGCCGGTGTGCCGGACCGAAAATATACGGTATTGGTGGCCGAGGATAACGATAGCAATTACCTGTTGATTTCCAAGATTCTCGGTAAGCAGTATAACCTGGTTCGCGCCGTAAACGGGAAGGAAGCGGTTGCTTTGTTCAGCCAAACGCATCCCGACTTGGTGCTGATGGATATTAAAATGCCGGAAATGGACGGCATTGCGGCTACGCGGATAATTCGCGAGGCGAATAAAGACGTGGCTATCATTGCTTTGACTGCCCATGCATTCGACCAGGATAAGGAAGAGGCACTGCAAGCCGGATGCAACGGTTTCCTGACGAAGCCGGTTCACATCCCGGAATTAAAGGAAATGATACGGAAATTCCTCTCCTGAACCGACTGTTTCGGATGAACGGGAGCGAAAAGTCACCGTTTTGCAAGGTTCCTGGCCGGATGTGTATACGGAGAAAGATTGCCGGAATGGAACCGGCTTTATTCGTCGGTACGAACCGGCGACGGCTCGGACAGGATTTCCCCGGCGCTGTTTTCCAGCTTATCGCTCCAGAGGTATTCACGGGTTTCCGCAACGATGACGCCCGACAACAAGAGCAGCGAAATCAGGTTCGGAACAGCCATCAGGGCATTCATCATATCCGCTACGTTCCAAACTAAGGCCAGGTTCAGTACGGAGCCGAAGAACACGGCGATAATCCACACTACCCGGTAAAATCGAATCATCTTTTTTCCTCCTAAGTATTCGATGGCTTTTTCGGCGTAGTACGTCCAGCCTAAAATCGTGGAAAAGGCGAACGTAACGATTCCTACGGTCAGGATGGTGGTGCCGATATACGGTATTTTGCCGAAAGCGGCGCTGGTGAGCGTTCCGCCGTGCGTATGGTCGATGTCGGGATACGCCAGGATGCTACTTACCAGCACCAATCCGGTAAGCGCACAGATAATCACGGTATCCCAAAACGTGCCGGTAGAGGAAACCAACGCCTGCCGTACCGGATTCCGGGTTTGTGCGGCCGCTGCAACGATGGGTGCCGAGCCGAGGCCGGATTCGTTCGAAAACAGTCCGCGGGCGATGCCGTAGCGTGTGGCCATCATGATGGTGCTTCCGGCAAAGCCGCCCCCGGCGGCCTGCGAAGAGAATGCCGACGAAACGATGAGGTAAAAAGCCTCTTTCAGGTAAGCCGCATTCATCCACAGGAGCACCAGGCAGCCGGCTACGTAGAATACCGCCATGAACGGAACCAGCGCCGAGCATACCCGGGCGATTCCTTTTACGCCGAACAGAATCACCAACGCTACCCCGATACTTAACACGCTGCCCGTAACGTATCCCGAAATGCCGTACGACTCGTGCAGCAATACGGAAATGGAGTTGGCCTGTACCGTATTCCCGATGCCGAATGCGGCAATCGCGGTAAAGACACAGAAAAGAACAGCCAGCTTTTTCGATTTCAACCCTTTCTCTAACGCATACATAGGGCCCCCCAGGATTTCGCCGTTCTCCGTACGGGTACGGTATTTGATGGCCAGCAAGCCTTCGGAATATTTGGTTGCCATGCCCAGCACGCCTGTGAGCCAGCACCAGAACACGGCGCCCGGGCCGCCCAGGGCCACCGCCGTAGCCACGCCGATGATGTTGCCGGTGCCTATCGTGGCCGCCAGCGAGGTAGCCAGTGCGCCGAACTGGCTTACGTCTCCGTGCGAGCCGGCGTCTTTCGTAACCGACAGTTTGATGGCGGTGAGTATCCGGAGTTGCGGGAAACGCAGCCGGACGGTTAAAAACAGGTGGGTGCCCAGCAGCAGGATAATCATAGGCCATCCCCACAGAAAACTGCTTATCGAGGCGAAAACAGATTCGATTATTTCCATTTTTCTTTAATTAGCGGGTTGCGATATAACAAAGTATTACAAAGGTAAACGAAAAATCGACAAACTGCAATACTGTTTTCCGAAAGGCTGTCACAACCGGAAGTGAGGCGATTTTTTTCGCAGGTCGGTGCGGTTATCAGGAAATAATCCGCTACATTTGCATAGTATAAATTCAATAATTCCTATCCGCATGATGACACTGAAATACGTCAAAATAGCCTTGTTTTTCCTCTTGGCCGCTGCGATAGCCGGGTGCGACGGAAAAGCGAAAAAAACGGAAGAAAATGCGATTGCGTTCGACAGTATCCAAGTAGATAAAACGTACCATTTGCTGATGAGCGACAGCAATCCGAATTGCAACCTTCAAATCAAATTCGTTTATCCTGCGAGTTATAAAAACGGGGAAATCCTGGGCGACATCCAGCGCATTTTCGTGACGGATTACTTCGGCGACGACTACGCGGCGCTCTCTCCGCAGGAAGCCGTAGAGAAGTACGTGGCCGATTACCTGGCCGCCTACAAAGACTTGGAGCAGGATTTTAAAACCGACCTGGAACGGGCGCGTACGTCCGACCAGCAAGTAGGCGCCTGGTACTCGTATTACGAAACTTCCTCGAATACGATTACCTATAATAAAAACGACCTGATTTCCTTTTTTACCACTCTCGAAAATTATACGGGCGGGGCACACGGGGCGCATGCCGTGAATAACCACGTGATCAACCTGAAAACCGGTAAGCCTGTTACCGAGCAGGAAATTTTCGTGGACGAGTACCAGGATGCGCTGGCGAAAATGCTGGTAAGCAAAATCGTCGGGCAGAACCAGGTCAAGTCGCCGGGCGACCTCGAAAATATCGGCTTTTTCAGTGCCGACGAGATTTATCCCAACGGGAATTTCCGGGTCGACGACGAGGGTATCACGTATACGTTCAACGAGTACGAAATCGCTGCGTACGTAGTAGGACAAACTCAGGTTTTCCTGCCTTACGAAGAATTGCAATTGATTCTGCGTAAAGACAGTCCTATTTCACAACTCTTCGAAGCATAAGCGTATGGAACGAATCCTGGCCTATTTTCCGGAACTGAGCGAAACGCAACGCAAGCAATTCGGCGCGTTGTACGAGTTGTATACCGATTGGAATTCGAAAATCAACGTGATTTCGCGCAAAGATATCGAGAACCTTTACCTCCACCATGTGCTGCATTCGTTAGGCATTGCCGGGTTGATTCGCTTCAAGGAAGGGAGTTCGGTGATGGACATCGGTACGGGCGGCGGTTTTCCCGGTATTCCGCTGGCGATTTTCTTTCCGGACGTGACATTCCACTTGGTAGACAGTATCGGGAAAAAGATAAAGGTAGCGCAAGCGGTGGCCGAATCTATCGGGCTCACGAACGTTACATTCCGGCACGGACGTGCGGAAGAAGAAAAGCAACTGTTCGACTTCGTGGTAAGCCGGGCGGTGATGCCGTTGGCCGACCTGGTTAAGATTGCGCGAAAGAATATTAAAAAAGAGCAATCGAACGCGTTGCCGAACGGCCTTATTTGTTTAAAGGGGGGAGAGTTGCAACACGAAATCCTTCCGTTCCGGCAAAAAGCGGTGATGGAAGAGTTGAGCGATTATTTCGAGGAAGAGTTCTTTAAAACGAAGAAGGTGGTTTTCGTACCGTTGGTATAAAACGGATACCCGATAAAACGCTGCGGAGGGGTAACCGGACTGTCGGTTTTCGTCGCAGAACGGCAAACGGAAACAAAGTGTGTATATGAAAATAAAGAAATTCGAATTTAATAATTTCCCGGTCAACACCTATGTGGTGTACGACGAAACGGGTGAAGCCGCACTGATAGATTGCGGATGCATTTATCCGGAGGAGGAAGCCGAACTGAGCCGGTTTATAGAAGAGAACGGCTTGAAGCCGGTACGGTTACTATGTACCCATCTGCATTTGGATCATGTGCTGGGAAACAGCTATATCCGGGAAAAGTACGGGCTCGAGCCGGAAGCGCATAGCACCGATGTAACTGGTTTGCCTGCACTCGAGCAACAGGCCCGGTTATTCGGAATGCTGCTGAAACGGCCGTCCGTGCCGGTAACCCGCTATTTAAAAGAAGGGGAGGAAGTGCGTTTCGGAAACACCTCGCTTTCGGTGATTCACGTACCGGGTCATTCGCCGGGTAGCGTGGTTTTTTATAATGCTCCGGCTAATGCAGCTATTTCGGGCGACGTTCTTTTTTACGGAAGCATCGGACGTACCGATTTATGGGGCGGCAGCCAGCAAGAGCTCATTGAAGGGATAAAAAGCAAATTACTCGTGTTGCCGGATGAAACGGTGATTTATCCCGGACACGGCCCCGAAACGACCGTAGGCTTCGAAAAACGGCATAATCCGTTCATGTAGCGGAAACTTGGCGAGAGCATACTCATTTAAAAACTTACATATAATATGATGGACACTACTAAATTCGTTAACCGTCATGTCGGCATCCGGGAGGGCGATTTGCCCGAAATGCTGGAAGCCGTAGGCGCTTCCTCGCTCGACGCGCTTATCGATCAGACCATTCCGGCCGGTATCCGGCTGAAACAACCTCTCGATTTGCCGGAACCGATGACGGAACGGGAGTTTGCCGAGCATATTGCCGAGTTGGCTTCCAAAAACGAGATATTTACTTCTTACATAGGCATGGGGTGGTACGATACGGTTTGCCCGGCGCCGGTGGTACGGAACGTCTTCGAAAACCCGGCTTGGTACACTTCGTATACTCCTTATCAGGCCGAGGTTTCGCAAGGACGCCTCGAAGCGCTGTTCAATTTCCAGACGGTTATCTCCGATTTAACCGCTATGCCGCTTACCAACTGTTCGTTGCTCGACGAAGCTACCGCCGCGGCCGAAACGGCCACGCTGTTTTACAATAGCCGGAGCCGTGCCAAGGTAAAAAGCGGAGCCAACGTATTGTTCGTGGATAAAAACGTGTTTCCTTCTACACTCGCTGTATTGCATACCCGCATGATTCCCCAGGGAATCGAAGTGGTAACGGGCGATTACCGGACGTTCGAATTCACCGACAAGGTGTTCGGTGCGTTGGTGCAATACCCGAATGCCGACGGAGCCATCGAAGATTACAAAGAATTCGTAGCGCGCGCCGCTCAAGCCGATGTCAAAACGGGTGTGGCGGCCGATATGATGAGCCTGGTATTGCTTACTCCTCCGGGCGAGTGGGGGGCCGACGCCGTATTCGGAAGCACGCAGCGTTTCGGTACGCCGATGTTTTACGGCGGTCCGTCGGCTGCGTACCTGGCTGCGAAAAGCGAGTACAAGCGTGCTATCCCTGGGCGTATCATCGGCATTTCGAAAGATATGTACGGAAAGCCGGCCTACCGGTTGGCGCTGCAAACCCGCGAACAGCATATCAAGCGCGAAAAAGCCACTTCCAACATCTGTACCGCACAGGCGTTGTTGGCCACGATGGTATCGTTCTACGCCGTTTATCACGGTGCGGAAGGATTGAAGAACATTGCCGGCCGTATCCATTCGCAAGCCGGATTCCTGGCTGGGGAGCTGGAAAAACTGGGCTATAAACAGCTGAATAAAAACTTTTTCGATACATTGAAAATCGAATTGCCGGAAGGTGTTTCCGTGGATACCTTGCGTAACCTGGCGTTGGAGTGTAAAGTCAACCTGCGGTATTTCGATTCGGGAGAAGTGGGCATCAGCCTCGACGAAACCACGCAGCCCGACGACCTCGGCGTGCTGCTGTACATCTTTGCCGGGGCGGCCGGGAAAGAATACATGCTGGAGCAGGCTGTTCCGGATAAAACGTATTTCGACGCCCGTTTTGCCCGCACCTCCGACTTTCTGCAATACGACGTGTTCCGGAAATACCATACCGAAACCGAATTGATGCGGTATATCAAGATGCTCGAACGGCGCGATATTTCGTTGGCGCATTCCATGATTTCGCTGGGTTCGTGCACCATGAAGCTGAATGCCGCTTCGGAAATGCTGCCGCTGAGCCGTCCGGAATTTCAGCATATCCACCCGTATGCCCCCGAGGAGCAGGTAGAAGGGTATAAAGAACTGATCGAGAATCTGTGCGGTTACTTAGGCGAGATTACCGGCTTGAAAGGCGTAAGCCTGCAACCCAACTCGGGTGCGGCCGGCGAGTATACCGGCTTGCGGGTAATCCGCGAATACCTGGCCAGCATCGGGCAGGGACACCGCAACATCATCCTGCTGCCTGCATCGGCCCACGGAACCAATCCGGCCAGCGCCGTACAGGCCGGTTATACGCCGGTTATCGTAGCCTGTGACGAAAACGGAAATGTGGATATGGCCGATTTCCGCGCCAAGGCGGAAGAACATAAAGACAACCTGGCGGGCAGCATGATTACTTATCCTTCCACCCACGGTATTTTTGAAGCCGAAATAGCCGAGATGTGCCGCATCGTACATGCTTGCGGCGGCCAGCTTTACATGGATGGGGCGAACATGAACGCCCAGGTAGGGCTTACCAATCCCGGAACCATCGGGGCCGACGTATGCCACCTCAACCTGCACAAAACGTTCGCATCGCCTCATGGCGGCGGCGGTCCCGGCGTAGGGCCCATTTGCGTAGCCGAGCATCTTATCCCGTTCCTTCCTTCGCATCCTGTAGCGTTCGGCAGTACGATGAATACGGTTTCGGCCGCTCCTTACGGCAGTGCCGGTATCTTGACGATTACGTATGCGTACATCCGGATGTTGGGTACGGAAGGCCTCGAGGCCGCAACGAAAATCGCTATCCTGAATGCCAATTACTTGGCGGCCAAACTGAAAGATACTTACGGAATCGTTTACACGGGAACCAACGGCCGGGTAGGGCACGAGCTTATCCTCGAATGCCGTACGGTAAAAGATGCCGCCGGGATTACCGAAACCGACGTGGCCAAGCGGCTGATGGATTTCGGCTACCATGCGCCGACGCTTTCTTTCCCGGTGCACGGTACCCTGATGGTAGAGCCTACCGAGAGCGAAAGCCTGGCCGAATTGAACCGGTTCGTCGAAGTGATGGAATGTATTTGGTCGGAAATAAAAGAGATAGAAAGCGGCGAGGCTTCGAAAGACGACAACGTATTGGTGAACGCCCCCCATCCTGAATACGAGGTTTGCGCCGACGAATGGAAACACGCTTATCCGCGGAGCAAAGCCGCTTATCCGCTGGAATACCTGAAGGAAAACAAGTTCTGGATTAACGTAGCCCGCGTGGATAATGCGTACGGCGACCGGAACCTCGTTGATTCCCGGTGCGGATGCATCGTATGATAACTAAATATAAACAGTAACTCAAAAATTAAGTAACCATGTTAAATGAAAAAATTCAAGCAGCATTGAACGAGCAAATCAATGCCGAGTTGTGGTCGGCTTACCTGTATTTGTCGATGTCGGCTCATTTTGCAGCCGATGGAAAACCGGGATTTGCCAGTTGGATGAACGTACAGTTTAAAGAAGAGCAAGACCATGCGATGAAAATCTTCAATTTCATCATTTCGCGCGGCGGCCAGGTAACGTTGAAACCGATTGCCGAAGTAAAAACTTCGTGGGCGAGCCCGCTCGACGCTTTCGAGGATACCTTGCAGCACGAACAGGTAGTTACCGGCATGATTAACGACCTGTATGCTTTGTCGGTAGCCGAAAAAGACTACGCTACCCAAAGCATGCTTTCCTGGTTCGTCGACGAACAAGTGGAAGAAGAAGAAACGGCGCAGGGAATTATCGATGCCCTGAAGATGATAAAAGACAACGGATTCGGCATCTATACGTTAGACAAAGAGTTAGGTGCGCGCGTATATACCCCCATCGCCGCCGAATAAGAAATGCGTTTAAAGCCACTCCGGTGTTCTTTGCAGGAACAGCCGGGTGGCTTTTTTTATTTTTATCCACCGACAAATAGAAAAAGAAACCATGAAGAATTTAATCCTGTTTGCATTGTTCGTATGGGGTGTTACCGCCTGTACTTCCGTTCCTGAGCAAAAAGTGAAAGTGTACGGCTGGGAAGGCGAAGGAGCGAATACCACCGAGCAAACGTTGCACGACATGTTCGCCAAACTGAAAGAAAAAGGGCTTTCCGGTATCATGTATAACGCCGGAAACAATATCGAAAAGCATCGCCGGGCGGCCAAAGCGGCTAAAGAGGCCGGGTTGGAATACCATGCCTGGATTCCGACGATGGCTCAAGGCGGCTCCGGACTGGATTCGTCGTTCTATGTAGTGAACCGGAACGGCGAGTCGGCTTTTAACAAGCCGGCGTACGTGGCGCATTACAAGTTTTTGTGCCCGAATCACGAAGAAACGTATACGTTTCTGCATAACATCTACAGCCAGGTAGCCGCTATCCCGGAAGTGGATGCGGTACACCTCGATTATATCCGGTTCCCGGACGTGATACTGGCCCGCGGCTTGTGGGACAAGTACGGGCTGGTGATGGACGAGGAATATGCGCCCGCCGATTATTGCTACTGCGATAAGTGTGTGGCCGATTTCAAGGCGAAAACCGGTATCGACATCAAGAGTGTGGACGACCCGTCGAAATGCCCGGAATGGGTGCAGTTCCGTTGCGACCTGATTACGAACTTCGTAAACCGGCTCGCCGCCGATATTCATGCGCAGGGCAAGAAAATCGACGCAGCGGTATTTCCGGGGCCTAACTCGCAGGCGCGTAAATTGGTGCGCCAGGAGTGGAACAAATGGAACCTGGATGCTTTCTACCCGATGAACTACAACGACTTTTACCTGGAAGGCCCGGATTGGGTAGGGGAAGTGGTGAACGAAGAGGTAACGTCGGTAAACGGCGAAAAACCGGTTTTCAGTGGCTTGTTTATTTGCGGCCAGCCGGAAAAGAAAGCGCAGATCAAAGACCCGGAAGGCCACGGCCTGCTTCCTTCCGAGATAGAAGAGGCGGTACGAGGCTCGATGGAGAACGGCGCCGCCGGCGTTTGCCTGTTTACTCCCAGCCATATGACCGATGCGCACTGGGAAGCGCTCGATAAGGCGATTCGGCGGAGTTACAGTAAGAAAGAAGCGGTTGGCGAATGAAAACGGGAAAGAGAAGTACGAAACATTGAAGTACGGAATTGAGTACCTGAGCGGAAGTTTAGGAACAAAAGCAATAAATAAGCAGCAGATTGAAAAAGAGAATGTTTCAATCTGCTGCTTTTTCGTTGCCGTCGTCGACAGCAAACAAATCCGATAACAAAAAGAAAAGCGAACCGAAACAGTCGCTCTTCGTTCGATAACCTTATTTACCGGTTCCTATCCAGGTCCATTTATGCCAGATGCTTTCCAGCGGGCCTTGTTTGTGGCGGCGTAGCCACCATTTGCAAAACCGTACTTGCAGCATAAACACGGCAATCCCGATCAACAGGCTGACCGTGTAACCGCAGTAGGGTGCCAGGTAAAGCCCGAAAGGAAAATAAATAAGCGCTCCCAGAATGGATTGCGTGATGTAGTTAGTAAGGCTCATCTTTCCGTAAAAACGCAGGTCGGCCACGGCTTTACGAAACCGGCTGTTTTGGTAAAGCAGTACGAACGAAGCGATCAGCACGAAGGTGAACGCCAGTTTCTGCCACATGTCGAACACCGTTCCCACGGTTTGACCGGCTAACCCGCCGTTTTCCGTTACCAACACTTTTAACTGGAACAACGGTGCGAAACCGATTGCCCCGATGATAAGCGCTTTTATCCAGAACCGGTTATTTTTTTCGGTCGTCATGAATAACTGCTTGCGCCCGAGATACAACCCTGCCAGGAAAAGACCGGCAGTTTGTAGGAAACGGCCGGCGCCTACCGCCCACAGGAAACTGGCTTTCTGGCCTAAGGTGATATTGCCGAGAAGAAATCGGCCGAAATCGCCGGCCCGCGTGTAAGCGGCCACCTCGTCGTACATGGCACCTACCCCCAAATCAGGCAATGTATGCGCCGGGTCGATAAGAGCGGCGATATAATGGTACCATTCGATGGGTTGCAGCAGAAAAAAACAGGCGGTTACCAGTATCGCTTTGTCGCTCCAGTTCCGTACAACGAACAATACCACGCCTACGATAGTAAATAAGAGCAATACGTCGCCCGCGGGAAAAAAAGCCGCATTCAAGGTGGCGAACCCGCCCAGCAACACCAATCTCCATAAAAAACGGTAACCGAAATCTTTTCCCTCCTTCTTCCGGTTAGCGGATTGGATGTAAAAAGTGAATCCGAATAACAAAGCGAAAATGGCATAGGCTTTTCCGGCGAATAACGTAAAGACCGTGTTGAATACGCCCAGGTCCAGTATATGCAACCAACCGGGAGGATTGGCCGGATAAACCGGAAAAATGAAATGTTCCAGGTTGTGCACTAAAAGAATAGCCATCACGGCGAATCCGCGTAAGGCGTCGATCACCTCTATCCGGGAGGTTTTTGATACGGGTAGTTCCATCTATTTACTTGTTTAGTTGTTTCTTTACAAACTTGTTCATGGGTTTTTCGAAGCGATAATACGACAACAGGCTTAATACGACGATAATACAAAAAAGCACCGGTACGGAAACCGTCCAACTGATATGCCATCCCTGTTTTTTTTGTAATTCGACGTAGGTAAGCAATACGAACAGGTGAATCAGGTAAAAACAGTAGCTTATCTCGCCCCCGATTACGAGATACCGGTTCGAAAGTAACCGGGAAACCGCTCCTTTCTGTAAAGCGAAGCAGAGTAGCAGGAAAGCTACCGGAAGCCAATAATAACAGGAATACCGGTATACCTTGGGAATGGCAGAGGCGTAAAAATAAAACCCGCAAAAGACAACCACGGCCAGTATTTCGAGGAGGGTGCCTTGCCGGTAAGTTATTTTTCGGGCATGGAGGCGACGATATGCCTCGTACAGCAACATGCCTGCAATGAAATCGGGAAACCGGGCTACCGGATTTACATACCAGTAGGCTTTGATTGCAGCTTCCGGCGTAAAGTACATGCCGAGCGGAACCAGCAAAACGCAAAAGAGAAAGAGATAAAGCAGCCTTTTGCCGTTTTTGGCCCAGCCTATCAGGAAGGGAAAACACAGGTAAAACAATTGTTCGCAACACAAGCTCCATGACGGGCTGTTAAAGGAAAAGAAATAGCTTGGCTGCGGCACATACGCCTGGAGCAGCAAGGCGGACGAAAAAAAATGTTTGCACCAGTCGGTTACTCCGTCGGCTACCACATAGCCGCCTGCAAGAACCGCCACCAACAGTGTGAGCCAGTGCAACGGGTAAATACGGGCTACGCGGGCTACCCAGAACGAGCGCCGGGTGATGGTTTGATTCTGCAATTTTTCCCGGTAATTATAGGCGATGATAAAACCGCTTAATACGAAAAAAAAGCTGACTCCTACGAAGCCTTCCTTGAAAAAATGGACATCGAACACGGGATCGAGGGTGTAACAATGCGCCCCGAATACCATCAAGGCAAATAGAAACCGCAGCGAGGTTAGTGTATGAATCATGGAGCCTGTTTTCAGAAATAAAAGCCAAAGGTCGGGGATTATGCTGTTTAAACGATTCACATAGATTAAAAAATATCACTTTCCGGCACGCAGACGGCTTAAATGTTGGGGCGTAATACCCAAGTAGGAAGCGATGTAGCTTAGATTAGCCCGGTGAATGACGTCGGGTAGTTCCTGCAATAGCCTGGCATACCGTTCTTTGGCCGGCATATACAGGCGGTTGATATGGTGCTGGTCGGTGTACAACAGGCATTCCTGGTGAATCACCCGCCCCCAGTTCGCAATTTCGATATCGGTTTCGTAAAGCCGGTTCAGGTCGTTTATCGGGATGGCATACAGTTCGCAATCCTCCAGCAGTTCTACGTATTCGTAACCTGCCTCGTTATGGTAAAGGTCGTTCATGGCGAAAGTAATATCCCCTTCCCGCGAAAACCAGATCGTGATTTCCTTTCCGTCTTTTAGGCAGTAGGAACGAGCGAATCCTTTTTCGATGAAGTATACGTGGCGGTCCCGGATACCGCCCCGGATGAGTACATGTTTCTTCGGAAGTTCCAGTCGCTTCATTTTACTGAAAAGTCGTTGTAAGGATGCTTCCTTCACCGGATAATAACGCCGGATGCCGTTGATGATGTTCTGCATAGATAGAGGAAATAGGCGGGGCACATCGCCGGTAGCGAACCTGCTCCGGTCCGGGCCGGGATGTGCCTTATCACCGCGTCGGCCGGTTAATTTTTCTTCTTGATAAAGTCGGTAGGATAGGTTACCCGTTGAACTACTTCGCCGTCTTTCAGCCGTATCCAGGTATCGAACGAGCGCTCGCCCTCGGTAAGCTCGATCACCCGGGCGCCGTTGGGCAGGTTGTTGTATACGGTGTCGCCGCCCGTATATCGGCCGTAGGCCAACAAAATACCTTTCCAGTATACGGCGTAATCGTCGTCGTGGTCGTGTCCTACGAATACACCCGTTATGTCACCCATTTCCTTCATCGAAGCGAATAAGCCCGAGTTCAGTTGCGGAGCGCAAGCTTTTTCTTTTCGTGTGCCCGTGAGGATGGCCGTTTCGTCGGAGGCCGCCTGGTTGAACTCCGGCAATGCGATATGGAAGAATGCCAGCGACGGAACCGGCTGCCCGCCGTTTTGCTGCGTATAGGCGGCGCTGTTGCGGCGGTACCAGTCGATTTGGTCGAACTTGATGTAATCGTATCCGCCCACCCCGTCGATCGACGAATACGAGTGCGAGTCGATACAATACAGAATCGTCGCGTCTTTCCGGCCGTCGGCCGACTTCACCGGAAGGATGTAATTCGTTACACCCGAAATCCCTTCGGTGGTGGCAGTGAGGTTGTACGGAATCGAGCGGATAATCTCCAGTAATTGCTCGCGAGTGAGCCCCTGCTCGTTGTCGTGGTTGCCGAATACCACTCCGAACGGTATTTTCCGTTCCGAAACCAGGTTCAGTACCGTGCGCATGCCCTGTTCAGCCGGCTTGCCGTAAATCACGTCGCCCGTGAACAATACGAGGTCGGGTTTCTCGGCGTCCAGCACTTCGTTAATCCGTTCCAGTGCGATGTCGGATTTCGGATTGCCGTAAATGAAATGCACGTCGGTGAACTGTACGATTTTGAACTTCTTGTCGGCGTTGAACCGCAACGATTGAGCCTGGGCGTTTCCCCATTGCATGCATCCGAGCAGGATGCCTAAACATAAGCTGATAATTTTCATGATACGGATTGAATTGATTTACTACAGGCGATGCCTGTCTTCGTTTTGTTTTATTTGCACAAACAAAGATACGCATTTTCGCCTGTAGCTTCCTAATAGAATTTTATTCGATTGTGATACGGAATTCATCGTACGGCTCGGTGCGCCATGCCTTATCCGCCGTAAGCGGCGATACGGCGAACAACGGCGAGAACGTACGTACTCCGATGGTCTTCCCGTCCGGCATGAATTCGAGAATCCGCAACCAGCAATCGCCCCCGTTGCCATGCCACTGCCCGTCGGCCGTTTGCGCGTTGAACATCATCTGCGGAACCGTTTTGCCGGCTGCGTTCTTGTCGGTACGGAAGCTCACGTTATCTTTGTAGCCGGCGATTTCGCAGGCATGCCCGCATACCACCAAGCAAATATTCGTCGAAGGATATACCAGTTTTTCCCAAATCGCCTTTCCGTAGTTCGCCGGCGATACGTCGTAGCTTTCCTTTTCGATTACCGAGCCGTTCCACTCTAAGTACGAGTGGGTCAGTAAAATCACCTTGTCGTTCTTGTACCGGTCCGATTCCGTTACCTTCTTCGCCCATTCGATAGCCTCGTCACGGGGAGCGAACTCGAGCGAAACCACTAAAATTTTTCCCCATGTATCCGTATCGAACTCGTACGCGGCATTTTCCAACGTCGGTATGCCTTGGTAATTATGGCCGACCTCTACCAACGTGTTCCGCCAGCAGTTGTTCCGTTCCGAGGGGAAATACTCCGGGAAACGGCACAACCGGTTTTCCGAGCGGCGATACCCGTAATCGTGGTTACCCGTACAAATCACGTACGGCAGTTTGTTATCCAGCCGTTCGAAAGCGCGCGAAGCCGCCTTCCACTGCTCTTCGCTCGTCTGGTTGCCGTTTACGCCGTCGGGAATGCGCAGTTCGTTCTGCTCCACCAAGTCGCCCGTACACAACGCCGCCTGTATGTTCAGCCGGTCGAGGTTGTTGGCGATCCAAGCGGTTTGCAACTCGAAGAGCGGTTGATTGGCATCGAACTTTACATAACTTTGCGGGTCGGGAATCAGAATCATCGTAAACGATTCCGCATCCGATAAGGCCGGACGCACAGGCAATACCTGGGCGCACAAGCCTGTTACTCCGAAGAGTAACAGGACAAGAGATACATACTTTTTCATATCGTGTTATTTGATTAGCCACATCCTATTATTCACGTCGTCGGTGCCGTTCCACTGCCGTTGCAACGCCGCCGTCAGTTGTTCCTTGTTGTAGCTGGTTTCCGACTCCGGATACATATACCGCACCGGAATTTTATCCTTCGCATCGTTCAGGTTCGTGAGCGGGTTCACCGGGAACACCGGATATCCCGTGCGGCGGAACTCGTAATACGCATCCTTCGCCAAGTGGAAATAACCGGCTAAATACGCCTGCATCCAAATCTGTTCCAGCCGTTCCCGTACGGTACCCGCTTCTTTGTACGCCGTTTCCGGCTGTTGCAGATAAGCCTCGACGTATGCATCCGTAATGGCGCGCGAAGCAGGCGCATAATGTGCCGGAACCGTGCTCTTTACAAATGCGAACACCGCCCGCACACCTTCCTCGTAATACTTCCGGGCATTTCCGGTAATCCAACCCCTTTCCACCGCTTCGGCCAGGATGAAATTCATATCCGCATACCCCAGCCGGATGCAAGGCACCCCTTCGTAGCTCAGCCGGTACACATCGTTCGGACGGCTGTGCATCCGGTCGGCTATTTTCTCGTGTTCGTCGTTGAAAGCGCCGGCTATATCCAGGCCGGGATACGCATTCCAATCGTCGGCTTCGAGCAAGGTTTCTCCCTTCGGCAGGTAAAGCGGGTCGGTCAAGGCCTGCGCCGGAGCCAGGTAGTAAAACAGCCGGTAATCCCTGTACTGCTTCAGCGGCTCTGTCAGCATTGTCGAGGCGCCGTACACTTCGATGCTCCGAGTCAGGGTATTGTGCATCGGATTTTGTTGTCCCTCCTTATCGGAGTAAATCACCTGCAAATTATCGCCGTTTCCGGTGAACAAGTTCCCTTCCGAAACGATTTGCGCGAATGTTTCCTTCACCTTCAGTTCCGGCGTATCCTCCGCCCGTTTCTGGAGCGCCATCAACACTTTCAGGCGCAATACGTTCGTCGCTTTCCGCCAACTGCCGGTACTGCCGTGGTAAAACGGGTCGCCGTCGAACGTCTGCCCCGCCGCTTTGACGAAACAGGCTTCCGCCTGTTCCAGGTCGGAAAGAATTCCCCGGAATACTTCTTTCTGCTCGTCGTATTTCGGAGTGCGGTACGTGTCGATGTCGAGCGCTTCCGAGTATGGAATGTCGCCCATGTCCATCGTCGCCTGGTAGAAATACCACCCTTTCAGGAAATAAAACAGCCCGGTGTAAGCGTCCTTATCCTTTTCCAGTGCATACTCTACCATTTTCTGGGCGTTTGTCAACAGCTTCACGCCGTCGAAACTACCGTGGCCGAACCGGTTGTATTGCCCGTCGTCCATCTGTTCGCCCCAAACCATCCGTTTTACCAGGAACTCGTTGCGCCAGTTGCTGGCCGATTGCGTCATATCCAATATCATCTTCGTGGCCAGCATCGACGAAGTCACATCCTCCGGAGCGTCCGGATTCGTATTCAGGCCGTCGAACGTGGAGGTACACCCACCCAACAGGAACGCAGCGGCCAACAAGGCAATAAAGGTACTATATATTCGTTTCATAATTCTGTATTATGCCGGTTAAAAACTTACTTTCAAATTAAATCCCAGGTAGCGTTGCGACGGCGAGTTCAGGCTTTCGTATCCGTCCGAGTCGCCCCCCTTGTCGGGGTCGGCCCACTTGTAATCTTTCGTCCACAGGAACAGGTTTTGCCCCGTGAACCCCACCGAAGCGCTTTTCATTCGCATTTTGGCGCACCACAACGCCGGGATGTCGTACGTAAGCGACAGGTTGCGCAGCTTGAAGAACGTTTCGCTCAGGATATTCTGCCGGCAGGCATTGTGATGCGAATCGTGGTACTTGCTGATATACCCTTCGTACGATACCACCACGTCGTTCGGGGCGAACACCCGCGTATCGCTCAGGATATTACCGTCCGGGTCGCGTTCAGCCGAACCGGAAACCACTTTCACGCCCTGGCCTATATAGGTGTTCTTTCCGTTCACCACTTCGTCGTATCGGTACGGATTGTCGGTGCCCTCGGCCGCCCCCGTGTTCCAGAGCATCTGGTGCGTCTTGGAGTACGAGGCGCCCCCTACACGCCCGTCGAGCGTAAAGCTCAACGTTACGTTTTTGTATTTGAGCGTATTGGTAATACCCCATACCAAATCCGGGAAGAGATTCCCCACCTTGGTTTTGTAGTTCTGCTTTACCGGCATGCCGCCGTTGTGGATAATATTTCCCTGCGGGTCGCGGTCCCAGTCGTAAATAGCCAGCCAGTCCCAACGTGCACCTTTCTTCACCCAAGGCTTCTTCGTAGAGTAATCCGGGTCGATGTCGAAGTAGGTGTACCGGTCGTGCGCCCAGTTGGTGAGGATGTCCCATGAGAAGTTCGCGGTTTTCACCGGTGTACCGCCTACCATCAGCTCTACGCCCTGCCGCAGCCGCGTTTCCTTCGAGTTTGTCTGGATGCTTTTGAAGCCGGTAGTGCCGCTTACACCCCCGTCGATAATGAAGTCCGATTCCTTCTTCCTGTAATATGTCCCGTCGATATACAACCGGTTTTGCAGGAAATGAAGCGACGTTCCCACTTCCCACGTTTCCGATTTCTGCGGGCGGATGGCATTCCCGATTTTCGTGTCGGGATAAGCAGCCGTGTTCAGCCCGTCCCACACGTTGGCCGATACCGTATAGGCATTGTTATTCGCATAAATCTTCGCGTCTTCCTTCGTCGTCGTCCACGAAGCCCGCACCTTCAGGAAATCCCACCACGCAGGCAACGGAACGATTTCGGATAAAATCACGCTGCCCGATACCGACGGATAGAAGTACGAACGCTCGTCGGCCCGTAGCGTCGACGACCAGTCGTTACGTCCCGTTACGTCTAAAAAGTACGTGCTCGCCCACGAAGCCGATACCTTTCCGTACAAGCTGTTCACCCGTTTCTGGTGCATCTCGCCGGTTACCGAGGCCGGGTTTACCGATGCTTTCAGCGAGTAGAAACCCGGTACGCTGATGCCGCCGGCCGTAGTAGCTTTCAGGAAATCGTCGTGGTAATAGTAAATATTGCCCCCGGCCATCACGTTCAGGTTGAACTTGTTCCACGTCTTGTCGGCCATCAGCATCGCGTCCGTATTCACGCTGTACTTGGTTTGGCGGCTCGCCCCGTAAAACCCTTTTTTGTCCCATGCCTGGTTGGCGCTGATAGGGTTGCGCCACTCGTTGCGCTGCGTATATACGTCTATGCCCGAGCGAACCAGCGCTTTCAGCCACGGAGTGATGTCGTACGAAGCGTTCAGCGCCGCGTTCATCACGTCGGTGTCGTACGCGTCGGTTATCTCGTACGCCTTGAACCACGGGTTGTCGTACCAGTTGTCGTCGTACCAGTTCTGCTGGCTGTTCTCCTTATCCTTCACCCAGTAATTCCGGTAATCGCGCACGTCGTATTCGGTACCGCCCCAAATCACCATATCGTAAATATAGCTGCCGCTGTAGCCCGAGCCGTGGTCGTTCGAGGATACCCGCTTGTTGTACGAGGCCGAGGCATCCATCTTAAAGTTCTTCCAGCTCATTTCGCCTCCCACCGAGAAGGTGATTTTGTTCAGGTTCTCGTTCGGATACTGCCCCTTGTTGTACACTTCGGTAAGCGACGCCCGGAACGATCCGTACTTCCCTTTTTGCGAAATGTTCACGTTGTTGTTCGTTACCAGGCTGAACTGGAGGAAGTTCTTGAAGTTATCCTTTCCCTTCGACACCAGTTCCTGCTCGCGCCATTCATATGCATACGGGTCCCACAGAACGGCGGTACGGCCGATGTCGAGCTTGTCGCCCCATACGTAGTCGTTGTTGTATTTCCCGCCGAAGCCGCGGCTGTAGGCCGATTGCACTTCCGGAAACGCCAGATAACCGGTAAAGAACATCGTATTACTGTTGATGTTGATATTCAGCCCTTCGTTTTGCGAGCCTTTCTTCGTGGTAACCATAATCGCCCCCCGGCTTCCGCGCGCGCCGTACAAAGCCGAGGCGGTAGCTCCTTTCAGTACGTCGATGGATTCGATATCGTCGGGAGCCACCTCGTTCAGCGTCATATTGGCATACGGCACCCCGTCGATAATCAGCAGCGGCTCTTCGCCCCGGAGCCTGATTTTCGGCGTTTCGTTGAACTCGGTGCTGTTCTGGATGTTCAGGCCGGCCACCTTCCCGGTAAGCGAAGTAGCCAGGTCGATGCTCTTCGACGAGGTAAGCCCTTCGCCGCTTACTTTTTGCACGGCGTATCCCAGCGCTTTTTCTTCCCGTTTGATACCGAGCGCCGTTACGATAATCTCGTCCAGGTTTTTGGTATCTTCGGCCAGCTCGATACTGAAAGCCGTTTGCCTTCCGACCGGTACCTCCTTCTTTATATAGCCGATGTACGAAACCACCAATACCGACCGGCCCGGCACTGTGAGCCGGAAGCGGCCGTCCAGGTCGGTAATCGTACCGTTGGCGGTGCCTTTTTCCACCACGTTCGCCCCGATTACCGGTTCGCCTTTGGCATCCTTCACCACGCCGGTGATTTCCTTCGCCTGCTGTTGCGCTTCAAGCACTTCGGCAGGCGAGAGGATAATGCTTTTGTCGAGTACTTTATACGTAATGCCGGTACCGGCAAACAGTTGCTCCAGCACGTTGAACACGTTTTTCCGGTCGGTCCGCAGCGTAACGACGCGGGCGGTATTCACCTGTTTGTTGTTGTAGAAGAAATGAAAGTCGGATTGTTTCTCGATTTCGTCGAGCACTTCCTGTACGGTGCGGTTCTCTACGTTCAGGGTGAGTAAAGCCGTCTGGCTGTATGCGGGCTCGGCTTGCGCCAGGACGATACCGATAAACAACAGGAGGGCGGATAGTTTCATACATAACGGTATTTTCTTCAGGATAACGATGAAGAGGTTCATCCTCCTGAAAAGTTGGATGTTACAATAATTTGTCATAAATTTGTACGTGAGTTTAAAGTTAAAAAATAAGATTGTCCGGCTTGTGGCCACACAAGCGTTCGATTGCGTTTCATACGGGGAAATAATGCCACTTATTTTCCCGTATGTTTTCTTTTCAGGTAGGGTGTCTTTTCATGTTTCAAAAGATTAGCGGGTTATACATCACAGGTCAGTAAAGCTCGACCGTTATTTTCTGTCGTACCGGTTTGCCGGCGCCGGGTTCCGGATCGAGTATCTTGTATCCGATGCCCGACGACAACCGGAAATGTTCCAGTATCAATTGCAAGTGCTGCCCCTCGAACGGCCCGGTGAACGAGTTGTCGTACAACGCCGGGTTCTTCACCACGAACTCCACGTTGAACCGCTTGCCCAGGATATGCAACACTTCCTTGAACGGCGTGTTCCGGAAAACGGCGATGCCGTCTTTCCAGGCCACCTGGGTGGGGATATAGGGTTTGCTTACTTCCACGCTTTTCGTTTGCAGGTCGTACACCACCCGTTCGTCGGGCTTCATCGTAACCGACTTCTCTACATTGTTTTCTCCGCGGTACGCCAACCGCACCGAACCCGACACCAGTGTGGTGGTTACGCAATCGCTGTTCCGGTAGGCCTCGATGTTGAATTCGGTGCCCAGTACCTCGGCTTTTACCTGCTGGGACGTATGTACGATAAACCGTTTCTTGTTTTTTTGTACGGAGAAATAGGCTTCGCCGTCGAGCTCCACTTCGCGGATAGAGCCGGTAAACTCGGCCGGGTGGCGAAAGGTGGTTTCCGAGTTGAGCCATACCCGGCTGCCGTCGGGCAAGTCTACGGTGGCGACCATGCCCGGATTGGTGCGGAGCTCCACGTACCGCACGGGTTCTTTTTTCAGCAGGAACCAGAGAGAAGCGAGCAGCAGGGGGACGAACAGGATGGCGGCGATTCGCTGTACCTTATATATAAAGGTGTGTCGCGCCGGTCGGATGCGTTTCTTCACGCGCTTCAGCGCTTGCCGGCTGTTAACCGAGCGTATCGTGGCCAGCGCATCGGCCGAGAGGCAAAGGCGGCAGACGTCGCGGCCTGTCTTCCGGTTCTCTTCCGACCGGTCGAGCCAGCGTTTCACCGCCTGTTGCTCATCCGCGGCGAGTTGCCCGGAGAAGTAGCGGAGCAGAACGGCTTCATCGATAGGTGCGGGTGTTTCCATGTTGTTTCCCATTTTATATATAAGACTAACGGGAGAGGGGATGTCCTAAACGGAAAGGCGTTTTTTTCAAATCTTTTTATCGGCGTGTTTCAGGGGTGTAAGTTATCGGGCGGACGGATTTGCAATATCGCCCGTTCTCTTTATCTTTGCATGTCGAGGCGCCTGCCCCGTATCAAACACAGCCCTGTTATGAACCGACCACTATCCAGCGATATAAGCGACGAGGCGCTTTTTTCAGCCGTCCGCTTGGGCGACGAAAAGGCGTTCGATACATTGTTCCTGCGTTATTATCCGGTGTTATGCGCCTATGCCGCGCGTTTCGTAGACCCGGAAGACGGGGAGGAAACGGTGCAGGACGTAATGGTATGGTTCTGGGAGAACCGCGGGATGCTGGTGTTCGACGTGTCTCTCAAGAGCTACCTTTTCAAAGCGGTGAAGAACCGCTGCCTTACCTTAATCGGCCGAAACGAACTCAAACAACGGGCGGTAAGCGCCTGGCACGCCGGCTTGCAGGCGGTATACGAAGACCCTGATTTTTACGTAGTGGAAGAGCTGGCGCAACGTATCGAAGCGGCTTTGGCCGCCTTACCCGATTCGTACCGCGAAGCGTTCGAGATGAACCGCTTCCAGCACATGACGTACGCCGAAATCGCGGCCAGCCTCGGCATTTCTTCCAAAACGGTGGATTACCGTATCTGCCAGGCGTTGAAGCTGCTGCGCGTGCAGTTGAAGGAGTATTTGCCGGCCTTGCTGTTCCTGTTGCCGTAATGCACGGAAGCCATTTTATTTACCGGTTTCTGCTTGAAGCGGAAAAAGCAAACGAAGGCACAGTACCCCGGGGGCTTCGCTTATTCAGTATAGCTTTCCCGAGTATCTGTGCCTCCGTGTTTAAATTGTGCCTCCGGTTTTACCTGCTCCGGTAGGGCCCGTGTACCGATTTTACCGCGTATCGCTCGCCGGTATCGTCGAGCATATACATATAGAACGAATCTCCGCCCGGAAGAACCTTTATTACCACATGCCCGCGTTCGCCTTTGAGATCTTTCAGGTAAGCCCCTACGTATGTTTTGCTTATCTCCGGCGTATTGGTCGCAAATATATCCCGCTTACCCGGATAGATTCGCCGGGATTGCATCCTTTCCAGCGTTTCGATGTTGAAATGGGAAACGTTCCATACCTGCATTACGTATACTTGCGGTCGTACCGATGCGATAAAACCGGCATTCATGGCGTTCCACCAGGCGTGGTGGTTCGTTTCGCAAACCTCTACCGGCCCTACGGCCTTTCCTACGGGTGTTTCCATGTCTTCCCATTCCGGAGCATTGTATCCCCGGTGTCCGGTCACGTCACCGCCGTTGTAGTAATCGAAAGCGCCGTAACTGATGCGGATGCCGGCGCTGCACAGGTTTTCCGAAATATGCTCCCCTTCTTTCAGTTCTTCCGTCCGGGGAAGGTAGCGGCGTGTTTCCGCGCCTACCCCCGTCCATACTTCGCCGTTAGCCATAATATTGCGTATCTCGAAAAGCGCCCGGTATTTTTCCGGGTTATGGAGCAGTACGAACTGGCTGTTGCTGCCCGTATCGAAACGTTCCGCCTGCATTCCCGTATGCGCTACGTTCCAGCTTACGAATCGCCGGTACGCCGACTGGTGGGGTTGTACCAGCGGTGCCGGATAATCGTAATCGGGATACGCCCTGTCTATCAGCTTGCCGATAGGAATGTAAGCAGCCACTTCGCTGATGCCGCTCAGTACGTATCCCCCTTCGGCATGTTCCTTCCTGTGGTCGGCCGAGTAAGCGCCCACGTGGTCGGTATCGAAATGGGTAATCATTACGTAATCCAGCTTCTTGTCGTTTTTAAACGGTAGCAAGCCGCCGATGTACCGGGCAATCCATTCGCCGGGTGCACGGGAGGCGTCAGGTACGGCTTTCGTACGCCGCGGGTCGTCTCGGTAACCCAAGTCACCCGCATCGATCAACAACGTAGTGCCGTCAGGTAATATACAGAACACGGCTTCCCCTTTGCCCGTATTGATGTGATGGATTTCCATTTCCCCATCCTGCCAATGTGGAAAGACCGTTTCTTCCCCGGCAAATAAGATCCCGGCGCTCATATTGCAGATGAGCAGGAAAATCAATTTACTCATGTCCGTATCGGTTTACCAGCCGGGGTTTTGAACCAGCTCCTTGTTGATTTCGATTTCGGCGGCCGGAATAGGCCACAGGTAATCGCGCTTTTCGTTAAATTTGCGGGTCAGCAGCGGCTTGCCCGTAATTCCGTAATCCACTTTGTTCAGCAAGGTATGGGAAATCCGCCAACGGCGCAAATCGCTGTCGCGCACCCCTTCGTTTGCCAGTTCGAAGGCCCTTTCCCTGAATATCCGTTCGAATACTTCCTCTTTTGTGCGGGCTTCCAGATAAGCCGGTCCGCTGTTGATATAGGGCATGTGTACACGTTCTCTTACCTTATTGATATACGCTACCGCCGTGGTTTGATTGCCTTCTTCGTTATAGGCTTCCGCCAGCATCAGGTATACGTCGGCCAGCCGGATGACCGGGAAATTCACGGGCGTATGGTTCCGGTCGGTAATCGCGCCGTTCCAGTTTCCTTCCGGTACGAATTTTCTCCAGAAATAAGTTTCCCAGCCTCCGCGGTTGTTCCGCATAAAACCGTTTTTCTCGTTGAGCGACAGGATTCCTCCGTCCGCTTTTTTCCCCAGGATAAACGTCAGCTCCTTCGGAGCGTCCGACACCCAACCCAGGAAGGTGGTATACGGGGCGATGACCGTGGCGCCGAACCGCGGGTCGCGTTGCCCGTACATCGCTTTAATCCTGTCAGCCTCCGCCGGCAGCCGGAGCACAGCGGTTCCGCCGTCGTTCACGGTAGCGCGCCATACCTGTTCCTTTACGGCATTATCTTCGGAGTATCCCGGGAATAACTCGTCCCAATTGAAAGGGCGTCCGTCTGTATATTCGTACATATCCGCCAGTTGCGTGGACGGAACCGTATTGTTCCAACCACTCTTGAAAGAGCCGCGGCTACCGGCGTACCAGGGAATGGGCATACCGTATTCCTGGCCTGTCCCGCCCTGATTGACGATGGCGAATATCATTTCCGCCGAACCGTTTCCCTCGGGAGTGAACAATTGGGCGTAATCGGGATGGAGGGTGTGTCCGTATTCCGGTTTCAATACTTCCTCCAGGGAAGCGATTGCATTTTTGTAATCCTTGTTGTAAAGCTGAACTTTTCCGGTAAGGGCATATACCGCGCTGCGCGTTACCCGGCCGTAATTATCAGCCGGCCATACAGCCGGCAGTCCGGCATTCAGCGCCCGTTCCAGGTCTTTCAGGATAAACGCGCGGGTTTCGGCTTCCGAGTTGCGGGTTTTCATCAGGTTGTTGAAGTCTTTTTCCAGGTCGGTAGTTTCGTCGTAGAGAGGAACGCCGCCGAAAAAGTCCAGCAAATGGAAATACGTAAGTGCCCGCAGGAAGTATGCCTCACCCGTCATCTGCTTTTTTACCGTTTCGTCTATTTCCGCTTCTCCGATACTCCGGATAGCCAGGTTGGCTCGTTGTATCGTGTTATAGGCATCCTGCCATTTCCCGTTCATAAAACCCGTGCGGGGCGTACAGGTACCCAGTTGCAGTCCTTCGTACTGATCGTAGCCCGAGGCTATATCCGAATTGACGTCTACCAGGAATTGTTTTCCGTATAAATCGGTTTCTTTCAGGGAAGCGTACACGCCCATCAACCCTTGTTTGCACTGATCTTCCGTTTTCCAGAAAGTAGAGGAACTCAATTGGTCGAAAGGAGCCCGGTCGAGTTCGTAGCAGCTTGCCAGGGCGAATAAAAGGGTTATCCGGAGGAAGATGTTGTATTTTTTCATGTCTGCTGTTTTTACGAGGTTACTAATTAGAATGAAACATTGATTCCGAATACCACTTCCTTCAGGGTGGGGTAGGTTACTCCGCTTACTTCCGGGTCGTACCCTTTCCATTGGGTAAACGTGAAGAAATTCTCCAGGCTTCCGTAAATTCGTATCCGGTCGATGAAGGCCGCCCGGGTCCAGGCTTGCGGCAAGGTGTATCCGAGCTGGATATTCCGTATTTTCAGGTAGTTCTTGTCGGCTACCCAGAAATCGGATGCCAACTGGTTCCGCTTATCGCTCGATTCCAGTAAGCGCGGATAAGTTGCCGGTGTAGTACGGCCCTCGTACCAGCTCCCTTCCACCACTTCTTTGTTCAATTGGCGTCCTGTCCGTACGCTCGAGTTGAATAAAATACTCTGGTAAACGTCTTTATAATGTGCTACTCCTTGCAGGAGGACGGAGAAATCGACCGATTTCCATGCGCCGCCCAGCGAGAAACCATACATCAGCGTGGGGGCTGAACCGCTCCCTAAGGTTACCCGGTCGTCGTCGTTTACCAGTCCGTCGCGATTGACGTCTTTATACAGGAAGTCGCCTTTCTGCGGTGTTCCGTAGGGAAATACCGTGAGTTTGTTTCCGTTTTCATCCACCGGCGCGTTGTCGAGCATCGATTGTACGAGTGCCACGTCTTCGTCGGTTTGCACCATCCGGTCAACCTGGAGCACATACAAAATATCTTTCGGCATTCCTTCCAGCAACATCCTGTTTCCGTCGATGGCCGGTACGTCGCCGCGGAATTTCTCTACTTTGTTCCGGATATGCGTAAGGTTTATCCCTACGTTGTACGCGAAGTCGGAACCTATCTTGTCGTGCCAGGTAAACGAGAGCTCGATTCCCTTATTGCTAACCTCCGCCGCATTCTGGCGGGGGATTTCGGCATTTCCGTGCACCATCGGCGCCGGCAAGTCTATCAGGATGTCTTTCGTATATTTATTGAACCATTCCACGGTGCCGCCCAGCCGGTTGCCGAATAAGTTGAAATCCAGTCCCACGTTCGTGATACGGGTGGTTTCCCAGGTGAGCATGGCGTTGGCTATTTCGGTTTGCGAAAGCCCCATCTGTACCGCCCGGCCCAAAAGGTAATTGGTTTGCGAGAAAGTGGATCACGAGCTGTAGTTCCGGTCCAGGTTTTTGTCGGCGCCCAGCGAGTTGTTTCCCAGCGAGCCGTACGATACCCGGAGCTTCAGGTTGTCCAGCCATGTATATCTTTGCATGAAGCTTTCCTCGGATAACCGCCATGCGAACGAAAAAGAAGGGAAATAGCCCCACCGGTTATTTTTCAGGAAACGCGACGAGCCGTCGGCCCGCAGGTTGGCTTCGAATAAATACCGGTCTTCCCACGATAAATTGATTCGCCCGAAATACGACTGCATCGCCCATTCGGTTATATTGCCTTTCGTTTCCGCATCGCCGATAGCCCCGTCGATAGCGCCTAAAGTCGGGTCGAGCAGGTCGTACCGCTTTATATCGTGGTATTCGCGGCGGAATTGTTCCTGGCTTGCTCCGGCCAGCACAGTGAAGTCGAGCCGCTTGTCCCAGAAAGAGCCGGTATAACCGGCCGTCGCATCCATAAAATGCCGCAGCCTCTTTTCGTCGTAATTGTAAATATAGGTGCGCACTTTGCCGTCGGTTACGAGTTCGCCGGTCTGGAAATTCCAGAGTTCCACGAACTCCGGTTTCTCCGTTTTCGTTCTGTTGTAATAATCGTACGAGTACGAAGCTTGCAGCGTGAGTCCCTTTACCGGGGTAAGCGCGCCGTAGAAACGGGTTTTCAGGTTATAACTCTTGATGTCGCCCGATTTGTCTTTCAAACGCACGTACGGATTGCTCGTTCCGTTTTGGGGGTCGTCTTCCGAGTTGGGGTTGATTCCCAGGCGTCCCGACGGGTCTTTGTGGGCGTTTCCCGGCGTTCCGCCCGTAAGGGCATACGAGTAAATATCTTCCATGTAGTCGCTTTGGATAGGCGAATTGTCGGTATATGCATTGATGTTGGCTCCGATTTTAATCCAACTTTTCAGTTTCGCATCCAGGTTGAGGCGTACGCTGTACCGTTCGTATCCGGTATTTTCCAGTACGCCCGGATTGTTCAGGTAGTTGAACGAAGTATAGAACGTTACCTTTTCCGAACCGCCCGAGGCCGAGAGGTTATGTTGCTGCGAGATACCGGTCTTATACATGTCGAACGCATTCGTGTTCGGATAAAGCCAACTGTCCGGGTTTTGTTCGTTGTTTCTCCACAAAGCGATTACCTCGTCGGAAAATTGTCTGGGCTTCCCGCTGTTCGCAAAAGCCTGGTTTACGGCGCTCATGTGGTCGGCGTAATTCGACAGCACTTCGTACGGCCTCCTGATATTCTCGATCGAAACGTACCCGTTGTAATCGATTTTCATCGCTCCCGTATTTCCGTTCTTAGTGGTTACGAGGATAACCCCGTTCGCCGCCCGCGAGCCGTATATGGCCGAGGAGGCCGCATCTTTCAATACGGAAACGGTAGCGATGTCCTGCGGGTTCACACTGGCCATGCTGCTTTCTACCCCGTCTACAATCACTAAGGGGGACGAATTGTTCAGCGTGCCTTGCCCGCGTACGTTGACAGAGGCTTCGCCGCTGTTTGCAGGCCGGTTGTCTCCCGAGTTTACGTACACCCCCGGAGCCGCTCCGTATAAGGCGCTCGACAGGTTCGTTATCGGACGGCTTTCGGACATCTTTCCGATGTCGACCGACGATACCGAGCCGGAAAGATTCACTTTCTTTTGCGTACCGTATCCAACCACCACCACTTCTTCGATTGCCTGGGCGTTTTCCGGCAAGCTGACGTCGATAACGCTTTGCGAGGTCACCGTTATCTCTTGCGACACATAGCCCACGTACGAGAAAACCAGCTTGTTACCCGTTTCCGCCGCGAGTTCGTAGCGGCCGTCGATGTCGGTAACGGTACCCCGGGCGGTACCTTTAACCAGTACGCTTACGCCGATAAGCGGTTCGCCCGAGACATCCGTAACGTGTCCGGTCAGGCGGATTTTCTGTTGCTGGGGAGCCGGGGTGTGCGTCGTTTCATACAGTCCCTTCCGGTCTTTGAAAAGGGCGATTTGCTTATCTATGATTTTATAAGCCAGCCCGGTGCCGGCAAGCATGCGTTCGAGGATATTCTCGATAGCTTCGTTACGTGCATGCAGGCTTACCTTCCTGTTCATTTCGCTGCCGATGTTGCCGGCAATCGCGAATACGTACTCGCTGTTCTTCTCTATTTCGAGAATCGCCTGTTTTACGGAAGCGTTCGTAAGTTCGAGCGAATAGCCGGCGGTTTGCGAGTGCACCTTGCCGGCCGAAACGGTACATACTCCCAGGAAAAGGAGCAGGAGGGAAAGCCGTATTTTCCGGAGCATGCAGGG
>DBGBSM010000174.1:0-2132 GCA_048468815.1 Parabacteroides sp. | reverse complement strand
CACCTCTATCCATACCGAACAGAGAAGTTAAGCTCAATTAACGCCGATGGTACTGCGTAAAAGTGGGAGAGTAGGTAGCCGCCGGTTTTAGAAAGTGAAAGGTCAGCATCCGATAAGAAGGAGGCTGGCCTTTTTTCGTTTAAGAGGGCTGCTTCGATATAAAAGAAGTGTTGCCCGCTTTACTTATTCGGATTGCTTTCCGGCTTGTAAGAAAGACCGGCTTGTTTCATTTATATCCGGTCGTATCGACTTTTTCCAAAATCTTTTTCATTTATACCGTAATTCCCATCTTCTTCATCAGGAAGCAAGCGTTCATATTTTGGGCGATTCCTTCTTTCAGTTTATACGAAAAGCTCAGTTCGTCGTTGGTAATATCCGCTTCGAACCGGTAGTTTTTAATTTGTTCGGGAAATACCTTTTCCAACTCTCCTAAAATTAAATCATGTGTGGCGATAATACCGCAACTTCGTAGGGAAATAAGCTGTTTCATCAACGCAATTGAGCCTTTTTGTTTATCCACCGAGTTGGTTCCTTTTAAAATCTCATCCAGGATAATAAAAAGTTTCTCTCCCCGGTTAAGCCGTTCGATAATCATTTTCAGCCGTTTCAATTCGGCGAAAAAGTACGATTCGTTATCGTTTAATGAATCGGTGGTGCGTAAACTGGTCACTAATCGGGCAGGATACAAAGTAAACTCTTCCGCATCTACCGGAGTTCCGGTACAAGCCAGGAGGAAATTTACTCCTATCGTACGCAAATAGGTGCTTTTACCGGCCATATTGGCTCCGGTGATAATTAAAAATCCGGGTGCATCCGGAATGGAGATATCGTTTTTTACGCAGCTTTCCCGGGGCATAAGGGGATGCCCTACCTGTTTGCCGGTTAAACGGAAATACCGGTCGGTAATTTCCGGGTAGACATACCCGGGATGGTTGAAAGCGAAAGTCGCTAACGACGAAAGAGCATCGAATTTACCTAATGCCTCGAACCAGTTATCCAATCGGTTTGCATATTTGTTTTTCCATTCTTCGATGTGAAGCGTTTGCCGTATGTCCCATAAAAATAGCGTGTTCAGGATAAAGGCGGCTAACCAGTTGTTGCGCTGATCCAGGTTTCCTAAATAAGCGGAAAGTTTTTTTATCGCATCGGATGTCTTTTCGTTCTCGTAGGTAAGCGCCCCGGTTAATTCTTTTAGTTCTGCCGCATGGAACGGATAATCTTCTATTCGTTTCATCAACCGGGCATAGGTACTCAGTATTTTTTCCATTTTGCTTACCGAGTGGTGGAAAAAATTTATTTTTTTCGTCTGGCTCATCGCTATCGCGAAAAAGAAAACAACCAGCCATCCGATAAACGTAGAAGATATAATCTGCAGACTCGTTAAAATAAAGATGATAAGCCAGGCGGCGGGGACGAGCCAGGTTAAGGCTTTCCAGTATTTTTTGTTGGGAAGGATAGAGGGAGCGTTCATTAACCTGTGCAACAGGTCTTCGTCGTTTTGGCCGTTCCGGTAAAGTTGGCTGAGTGCATGGAACTGTTGTCGTAAGTCCGGCAGTTGCGCGAGCTCTTTTACTGCTTCTTGCCGGGTTAGTATAGGTGCTTTATCGGTGAGCGGATGCATAAACCAGTCGGCTAATTGTTTCTTTCCCGGGAAAATGCCCGTCCGGTTAATCGCTTGGAATAAAGAACGGTTGCCGAATAAATCGAGGTCTATCCCGAACGGATGCGACGCATCGGCATATTCTTTTGCACCGTCGAAGGCGCTGTAATCGTAGTTTAATCCGTTCAATTCGTTACGATTAAGTTGTAAGAGAGCCGAAGTATACGCTTTGGCGCGGAACAGTTTGGTATGAATCACCATCAATCCGACAAAAAGAAGTAAAAAAACGCCTCCTATCCCGGTTAGCGTTACGGCACCTGCATGCCGTAACAACCACAAACAGATGCAACCTGCAATAACCGTGAAAAGTCTGACGGTACCGATAAAATGGATTTTCTTTTTTAACCGGTTTAATTCCCGAGTGAGTACCCCGATCTTCTCTTCGTAAAATTTGTACACTTCTTTCATAAGGTTCGAGATTATGGACGTCGGCTGCAGAACGAGCTATGCTTGGTTATGCAGGAGTGTCCCG
>DBGBSM010000173.1:0-2337 GCA_048468815.1 Parabacteroides sp. | reverse complement strand
CACCTCTATCCATACCGAACAGAGAAGTTAAGCTCAATTAACGCCGATGGTACTGCGTAAAAGTGGGAGAGTAGGTAGCCGCCGGTTTTAGAAAGTGAAAGGTCAGCATCCGATAAGAAGGAGGCTGGCCTTTTTTCGTTTTTGTTTGCTTCGGTTCTTCCCTTTTGTTTATTCTTTCATGGAATTTACTCACGCTTTTTCTTAAGAGGATGCTTGCTTTCGGTGCAGGGGGAAAGTTTATTTTGTATATCTTTGTTTCCGCCAAAGCGAAGGTAGGCCGTACCGTTGCATAATCAAGCGTGTTTGCTTCTGTTTTCGGTTTGCACTATCTTTGCATCGGCGGCGAAGATCGATTGTATTTCAGCATGCTCGGGCGAACTTTTTTGTTCTTCGGCTTGCATTCTTCTGGCAAAGGAAAAATAAAATTATTTTTTTCCTGGCTTGCAGCGTTTAACAGATTAATTACGTCTATTAATTAGTATTTCCGACAGGGACTACGTAACCGGATGAATGAGAAACAACTGATAGAGGGTTGTAAAACAGGAAACAGGCTGGCTCAGAAAGAGCTTTACGAAATGTTTTCCCGGAAAATGATGGGGGTTTGCCTGCGTTATTCGAACGACAGGGAAACGGCCCGTGATTTACTTCAGGAGGGTTTCGTGAAGATTTTTATGAATATCGAAGCCTATTCCGGTACCGGCTCTTTCGAAGGTTGGATGCGAAGGATTTTTGTAAATTGCGCCTTGGAGTATTTGAGGAAATCGGATGTGCTGCGTGAGGCGAACGATTTGGATAATTCGGCCGAATTGGCCGAACCCGATGCATCGGCAGTCGAGCAATTATCCGCTCAGGATTTGATGGGGCTTATTCAGCGGTTGCCCGCCGGTTTTCGAGCGGTGTTTAACTTGTTTGCGATAGAAGGATATTCACATAAGGAAATCGGGGAAATGCTCCATATTACCGAAAGTACTTCCCGCTCGCAATATACCCGGGCACGGCAATTGTTGCAACGCTTAGTAAAGGATTTGTATTAAAATGAAAGATACGGAAAGAGATAAATGGGATGAGCTTTTTCGCGCCAAGCTACAGGATTGGGAAGCGGAGCCTGCGCATGATGACTGGGAGTTGATTGCGAGTCGTCTGCCTGCCAGCAAGCCTGTAGTGGTCTTACGTCCGTATTGGAAATATGTGGCTGCGGCTGCGGTGGTTTCTTTTTTAGTGGTTACCGCTACTCTTACTTTATACAAACACAACGAACAAGCTCTTCCTTCCGTCCGGATCGCCGAAAAACAGAAGCAGGATATCGAACGGGTACAGGAAAACCGGCAGCGGTTGTTCTCCGGAAATAAAGAAAACGAGCCGGTTATTCCGGTCGCTGTTGCGCCGCAGGGGGCCGATTTGCAGGCTGCGGTAAAAAAGCGGGTGATAAGCCAGGTGGAATTGCTCGATATTTCCGGTATCGCCTCCAAAAGCGACGAGTGGATCAATCTGTCGTTAATAGAAGTGCGTAATACGGAAGCCGGCACGAATGAGGTAGAAGCCGTATCCGGAAAAGTGCAGGCGCATGCCTCGGCCGATGTTCCGGAGCGTGCGGGCTACACTCGGTCGTCGGATAAAGTTGCCCAATTGCCCGGAAGCCGGCGGAGAGCCCGCGGCTGGGATTTCGGTATGGGAGGTGGAAGCCTGGCGGTAGGTACGTCCAATTCGGTAGGTTCGTTACTCAATCCCAGTGCACGTGGCCCTTATGCCATCGAGAACGGATTGGTGCTGATGAATATGGCGGCTGCATCGAATACACCGGTTAAAACCGATATAAACCATCATTTGCCCGTATCTTTCGGTTTTTCGGTAAATAAAAGATTGAACGATCGCTTTTCTTTACAATCGGGGTTGGTTTATACTTACCTTACCTCCGACTGGAAAACCGACGGTACTTATACCGGAGAGTTTAAGCAGAAGTTGCACTATATCGGTATTCCGTTATCCGTGGTATATAAAATAGCCCAGTGGGATAAGTTCGTATTGTACGCTTCCGGGGGCGGCATGGGCGAAGTAAATGTAGCCGGTAAGGTAAATGCGAAAATGTTCTCGCCCGAGCATACGAAAATGCAGGAGTCTACCGAGCATATCCGCATGAAGCAATGGCTCTGGTCGGTGAGGGGGAATGTAGGTGTAAGTTATCCCCTGGTGCGGTTTGTGAATGTGTTCGCCGAAACCGGCGCTTCGTATTATTTCGATAACGGCAGCGACATCGAAACCATCCGCTCGGAAAAACCGTTCAACGTTGATTTTCAACTGGGTTTCCGATTCGGCTTTTAACTTTACACTGTATAAATA
>DBGBSM010000172.1:0-2761 GCA_048468815.1 Parabacteroides sp. | reverse complement strand
GTGATGGATTTTACCCAAAGCGGCATGCGTTTTCTGCTCGGCCCCTATGCCGACAAAACCGGAAGCGCCGGTTTCGTATTTCTTTTTCATGCACTTCCGGTCGTTATTTTCTTCTCCGCACTTGTTTCCCTTTTTTACCATTGGGGCATTATCCAGCGAATCGTAAGCGCACTGGCGTGGGTATTGCGCAGGTTTATGAAAATAACCGGCGCCGAAGGGTTGGCGGTAGCCGGGAATATTTTTCTCGGCATGACCGAGTCGCCCGTATTGATTAAAAATTACCTGCCCCGGATGAACCGCTCGGAAATCTTCCTGGTGATGGTGGCCGGTATGGGAACGATTGCCGGCTCCGTGATGGGTACCTATATCGGCATGTTGGGCGATACCGACCCGCAAGCCCGGTTGTTGTTCGCCAAGCTCCTGCTTTCAGCCTCGGTAATGGCCGCACCGGCGTCTATCGTAATTGCCAAAATGATGTGTCCCCAAACCGAAGAAGTAACCGATATACTAACGGTAACGGAAGAAAAGCGACAAGCCAACGCCTTGGGTGCCCTGGCTTCGGGTACGATGCTCGGCGTGAGGCTTTTTGTAAATATTGCCGCCATGCTGTTGGTTTTCATCGCATTGGTAAGCCTGATGAATTACATTACCGAAGGAATTATCGGTCGTTACACCGGCTTGAACGAATGGGCGGCGGCTGTTTCGTCGGGCAAAGCGAGCGGATTTTCCATTCAATTTATACTGGGGCTCGTTACCGCTCCGTTTATGTGGCTTATCGGCGTACCTTCGCCCGATATCATGCCGGTAGGCGCGCTGTTGGGCGAGAAAACCATTTTGAACGAATTCGTGGCGTATTCCCAACTCCGGGAATGGAATGCAGCCGGGATGTTCGTATACCGGAAGTCGGTTATTATGTCGACTTACATTTTATGCGGGTTCGCCAATATCAGCTCTATCGGGATTTTGTTGGGCGGATTGGGTGTGCTGGCTCCGGAGAAACGGGAGTCGATTGCGCGGATGGGCGTACCGGCGCTGGTGGGCGGCACGCTCGTTTCTTTGTTATCGGCTACCGTTATCGGATTGATTTTAGGATAAAAAACCAAGAAATATGCAGATTTTTTATACACCGGATATTGAAACCGACCCGGTTTTACCCGAAGAAGAGTCGCAACATTGCATCCGGGTGTTACGCCTGGCGGAAGGCGACGAAATAAAACTGACCGACGGCAAAGGTTACTTTTATACGGCATCGGTTACCCGGGCGCATCCCAAGCATTGCGAGGTGAAGATACTCGAAAAACAACGGCAGGCTCCGCTTCGGAACTTCCACATCCATGTAGCCGTTGCACCTACCAAAAACATGGACCGTATGGAATGGTTCGTCGAAAAAGCGGCCGAAATCGGAATCGACGGCATCACGTGCCTGAATTGCCGTTTCTCGGAGAGACGCGAAATCAAGCCGGCCCGGTTGGAAAAGATTTTGGTTTCGGCCATCAAACAATCGCAAAAAGCCACACTGCCGGTATTGAACGGCATGGTCGATTTCAAAGAGTTCGTACGCCGTCCGTTCGAAGGGCGCAAGCTGATTGCGCATTGCAACGAAGGCGAGAAGCCGCTCATCCGCGACCGGTACCGCCGGGGCGAAAACGCATTGATTCTGATCGGGCCGGAAGGCGATTTCAGTACGGAAGAAGTAAAGCTGGCGATGGAGCTGGGATTCGAACCCGTTTCGTTAGGCGAAAGCAGGCTGCGTACGGAAACGGCGGCGCTGGTAGCGTGCCATACCGTGCATGTGTTGAATCAGTAGAGAAAAACATGGCAATAAAAACAATGCGGGTGGAAACTTTTATAACTCACGAAGCAATCCTCCCATATTCAGTAATTTTACTTCTTTTTTGTCCACGGAAATAAGACGTTCTTTTATCAAAGCATTGATTTCTTTCGAGAGTGCCGGTCGCGATACGCCTAAATATTCGGCCAGCTCCACCTGGTTATGCTCCAGCACCGAGGTGTTTTCGTCGCGCCTGTGCTCCATCAGATAATAGATAAAGCGGGTGCGGATGCTTTTAAACGAAAGGATACGCAGCCGGGTCACCGTACAATGATTGCAATTGCCGGTGATGGCTAAAAAACTTTTTAAAATATCGGGCTCCCCGCTGATTAACTTGAAAAACGACTCGCGTGTGGCTTTAAAAAGAACGACATCCTCCTTAGCGAAAAAAGTGGCCGGAAAAATATTGTTCTCGCTGAACAGGTGAGGAGTGGCGAAGGCACGCGGCGCACACAAATTCTCTACTTTCACTTTGCTGCCCGCGGCATCGATAATATTCACCTCCAGTTCCCCTTTCAGCAAAACCATCAGGTGGATGCAAGGGGTATCCTGCCGGGCTACGATTTCGCCCCGGGCGAATTCTTTTACCGTATAATCCAGCTTATCGAGCAATACATCCTTGATATTCAGGGGTAAGTTCCGGAATAAAGGAATCTTGTAAAGAATGCGAACCTGCGGTTCGGTAAGCGAGACTGGGTTAGCCATGAGCAAACTTTTTAAATGATACGGGCAATCGGTACACGAATCGAAAAAAACAGCCGGTAAAAAGCATTCGCACGCTACCGGCCGGTTGAAACAAAAATACGGAATCCGCACGAGAAGGAAAAATAAAATCCCGGTTTTCTTTTACGTACGGATTGCCTTGCAAAAAATCCGGTCGCTTCGCATCGACCGGAGGCGAACCGGAGAAAATTACAACGAATGTAATAA
>DBGBSM010000171.1:0-5468 GCA_048468815.1 Parabacteroides sp. | reverse complement strand
GAAATATTGAAAACCAGGCATATATTAAATGACGACGTAGTTCACTAAATAAAAAACAATGCAAACCTATCTATACCTACATAAAGAAAACACCGGCCTTCCCCAGGAACAATACCAGGGGAAATATCCGCTGCGGCACGCCGACTACGAGTTAAGCCGTAGCGTAAACCGCAAAGGAGAAATCGCATCCGGTGTTTGCGGCGGTGAGATACGGATAGTTATCGACGGGTTCGCCCAAGCAGCATTATTAGGATGGGTATTCGATTCGTTCCGGAAAGCAAACGGAGCCATCGAAACCATCGACGAACACGAAAGGACGATTGCCAAGCTCCATTTCGCGGAGGCCACAGCAAAAAGCTTCCGGATAAGCTACGACTCGCGGGTAAAAAACGGGGTGGTCACCCTCCTCGCCATAGAAGCGCGCGAAATAATAACCGACAACGATTTACACTTTGAAAACACATAACGATGGGATTCTTCGACCGGCTATTTAAAGGGAAAGGGGTATTTACCGACAAACGCAATCCGGATATGGTTTGCGAGATGACCCTTTGCGGGCAACAACATATCCTCAGCGAGTTCGATATCACCTACGAACCCGGCAACAATGCCAAAGAATACATCGAAGCATATGCCGTATTCTCCGAACCCGTCGGGAAAGAAATCGACAACTGGATAACCCAGGGTAACCGGAAAGAAAGCGGCGTAGTAAAATTTTACCGTAACAGCGACGCCTTCGACGAAGGCGCCCTGTTCGAAATACGATTCGGCGACGCCAGTTGCATACGATACCGTAACGTATCGCACGACGGCATACAAGTTAGAACCCTCGTGTTGGCACTCCCCTCTGTTAAGATGGGAGGCGCGGCGCACGAACAACCCAGGTAAAGATGACGACTTATTCATTATACGAACTGGCAGGCATGCTCAAAACCGACCTTTGGCAAGGTGGCGAAGTAGAGAAACTCGGTTATATCGGGGCGCCCGTTAGCTGTGCGCCCTCCGCAAAAAGCTACGGCCTGCAAGGAGTATATATAAGTTACGATACCGTGCTGGAGAGTTGCGAAGGCTCGGCACAAGGAGGCGGATGCGAACTGTTGATTTCGCAATACCTGCCCTACACCGGTACCTACGCCTTGTACAAACTGGAAAGCCATTTGCGCGACCGCGGGCTGCTGTTGTCGAGGCTACACGACGTACTTACCGACAAACGCAACCCGTATGTGTGGTCGTATAACCTTTCGGGGAACAACGTATACGCCATTAAACGCAGGTACGGAAGTACATACAGCAGTATACGCGGCGGCGCTATCGCAACACCCCGCGAAAGCAAACGATTCGGAAGATGAAAGAAACGTATTACAAATTACCCTTGAACTTCGGTCGCTTTTTCGAAGAAAACGGCGCGCAGTTCGAGAAATGCACCGAGCTCGAATCCATCGACCAGCATATCGAGCTGTTGCTCACCACTTGCCCCGGCGAGCACCGGTTCGACCCCGATTTCGGGTGCCGCATCTGGGAGCTTGATTTCCAGGTAATCGCTTCTTTCAAAAAATGGAACGACCTGTTCGGCCAATACGTTACCGAAGCGATAGCCCGGTACGAAAACCGGCTCACCGATTTAGCCGTAGATATTCAGCTAAGGGAAATCGTAAAGGAAGAAAGAGCCAACAGCTCCATAGCCGTACGGAAACGAGCCGACATATACGTTAAGGCTCTGCTGGTTTCTACCGGCGAGCCCGTACGGTTGGGATACACCCTTTATTTAGGGCCTTTGTCAAACGAATAACCGGAAATACATGAACGATTACACCAGAGAAAAGATAAAGCTACGGATGCTCAAACGGATAGCCCTGTTATGGGACATTTCGGATGTAGAGCATATCGACCCCGTAGTAAAGCTACTCATCGAAGCGTTAGCGGAAGAAATCTTCCGGCTATCGGGCGAGCTAAGCGAACTCGACGACCGGCTTTTATCGAAACTGGCTGCTTCGATGACTCCCGTTAGCCGCCTTACCGCGCGGCCCGCACATGGCATATTAAGTGCTACACCAACCGAATCGGCCGTAACAATCGAAAAAGAAACGGTTTTTGAATACAGAGAAACAAAGACCCTTAGAAAATACAATTTAACCAACATCCGCTTTACTCCTATCGTTCCGTTTGAATTGATAAATGCCCGTATCCGTTGGATACAAATACAAGATAAATTGTTTGAATATGGTGAGGATTGCCGCAAAAGTTTCCTGGCAAGCGTACAAAACCGTAACGAAGAACAAAACAACACTATATGGGTCGGAATCGACATTTCGCCGGAGATAACATATCTCGAGAACTTGTCGTTTTATTTTGACTTACCAGGAGTAAAAGATAAATATCTTTATCTTCGTTTGTTACCTTATACCCGATGGATAATTTCGGACAAAGTTATAGAGTTTAAGCCGGGCTTATTATCCGAACAAGAAGAAACTACAAAGAAAAACGAGCACAATAAAAAACAAACCGATGTTGTACTGTCCGATTTAAAAGCTATCTATGATAAGCATTATATCACTCTTCGAAAGATAGCCACCGATGTTAGGAAAAATTATCCGGAAGAGTGGATAAAATATTATCCAGCCGAAGTACTCTCCCAATTTTACGTTCCGCTTATATGGATTAAAGTTCAATTTCCGCCGGCCTTACCGAGCGAAATACTGGAGCAATTGCAGGTAGGTATAAATCTATTACCCGTATCCAATTTATCGCTCCGTTCTACTTCTCAAAAAATGGCAGATGTATCGATATTCCTGCCCCTGGATATAGATAAGAACGAATATTTTGTTGAAATCGATTCAGTGAAAGATTCATCGGGAAGAAACTACGAGTTATTATCGTCGGATAACTATGTAGATAAAAACAAAACAACCGGCACTTACTCACTCCGTAGAGGCGGAGTAGAACAATTTAGCCATACGAACGACGCCCGGAGTGCCATTCTGCGTCTGGCCGATATTATCCGTGACCGTACGTTGTTGCCAAATACCAAAACTCAAACGGAATTCGAGCAAATGATAAACACGATTCTTTATTTAACCAATAAAATAACCAACGTAATGGAATCGCAGACAAACCCGATAGAGGTAAAAGCCTACATACTCGTAGACCGCCCCACATCCGGTGAAACCCTTATGGTAGATTACCGGATAACCAACGGAGGTGCTATCAATAATTTCAAACCCATAGGCAACTTGATAGTAACCGAATCGTACTTATCGGCGTTGGAAGAAAATATTCATTTCCTTACTCCCGTACAGGGAGGAGCCTGCGCTCCGAGCGTCGATAAAATCAAGGATATGCACCGGTATATGCTTACTACACATGATAAGTTGTTTACCCAATACGACATTATCAACTTTTGCCAAGCTGAATACGGATGCTATATTAACAAGATAGAAATAAAACCGGGAGTAGCTATCAGTAAAAAACCCAAACAAGGATTGATAAAAACAACCGACCTATATATTACCATGAAAGCTGCACAAAGCTCCGAGTTCTCTATAGAAGATTTTGAAACGGAACTACTGTGCAAACTGGAAAAGCGTTCGCCAGAAAGTTTCAATTACCGGATTTTTATAACCAATTAAATTCATTGTATTATGGCAGCAAAAGACTTAAATACCGTAACGGTCGAAGTGCAGGTAAACGGAAAAAATTGCGACTATTCTACCTTCGAACTGCGTCAGGGACTTTTCGGGCACCATACTTTCACTATCCATCTGAATTATCGAGCCAAGGCAAACGACCTTTGGAAAACTTCACCCGAACAGGTGGTTGACCAGTTAGGAGCGCCCGTTTCCATCCGTTTCAAAGAACCGGAAGGAGCTTCTATCGATTTCGAGGGTGTAGTAACCAAGCTCGACTTGGGAGGAAAAAACGGCAACCAGGGCGAAGCGGTATTGTATGGCGGAAGCCCTACCTTACTAATGACCGACGATTACTCGATGGCCTCCTTTGTAGATACCGACCTGGCTTCTATCGTACAGGAAACCATCACGAATATCGGATATAAAATAAACTATAAAATCGAGCCGCTCAACAACCGTGAGATTCCTTACGTATGCCGGTACAAGGAGAGCAGCTACGACTTTTTGAACCGTTTGTTGGCTGATTGCGGCGAGTGGTTCTTTTACGATGGCAAAAAGATTATCGTAGGTTTTCCGGCAGCAAAAAACGAGAAGGAACCCATCGCTCTTTCCTACAGCCACGACCTGGTAAATATGAAAATATCTGCGTCGCTAGGAAATTATGATGTAGAGCAGTACGATTACGATGCCACCCGCGACTTGATAACCCAGTGGATTTCATTGCCCGAATCAAAAAATACGAATAAATTTACCGACAAATCTTTTCAACTTTCCAAATCCATCTACGGAGATTATACCACGCTGCCGAGTACTATTCCGGTTTGTAGCAAAACCTTTAACTTGATGGAAAACTCGGTAAACTCTGTTCACTTCGGGAAATTAGCGAAAGGTTCGGTACTGGAAGCTACCACTTCTACCTGTAAACCGGCAATAGGCAGTGTTATCTATATAGACCTCTCTCCCGACCTGCCCGACTATGCAAAAGAGCTCGGTCGTTTCCGCGTAATCGAGATAGTGCACCGCTACGACAGTATAGGATTATATCAAAACGACATAAAAGGAATTAATTCGTATGTGGAATACATTCCGCCGGCAAACGTAATACACCCGGTAGCTTTGCCCGAAGTAGCTACCGTTATTGATAACAATGACCCGCAGAATATGGGACGCGTAAAGGTTCAATTTATCTGGCAGCACCTCGAAGATCATCCCCAGGATAAAACCAGCGGTTGGATGCGGGTACAACATCCGGATGCTGGTAGCAGCGATGCAGTAGTAAAAGACCGGGGTTTCTTTTTCGTTCCGGAGATTGGCGACCAGGTAATGGTTGCCTACGAATATGGGGACCCTAACCGGCCGTTTGTAACCGGCAGCCTATACCATCAAAAGAATACGAAGGGGATTGCAACAGACAACACGATTAAATCTATTTGTACCCGGAGCGGCCATGTGTTGGAATTTAACGATAACGAGGGCGGTAACTGGGGTATCACAATAAAAGATCAGAACGGCTGTATAATACACTTAGATACTCAGGGAAAAAATATTGAAATCACCGCTCCTGAAACTCTAACATTAAACGCAAAGAATATGGTTGTTAATATCGATGAAGACTTAACGACTAATATAGGAAGCAACAGCATAACTACTATTGGCGAATCATCTACCGAATCTATTGGAAAAAATCGAGAAACGACAGCCGGAAATATAAAAGAAGATGTTGAAGAAAATGTAACGGTTAACATCGGCAAAGGATTTACACAAATAGCCGGAGATATCGAAATACAAAGCTCTGATGGAGATTATATAGTAATGAGTGCAGGAAAAGCATTAATACAGGGG
>DBGBSM010000170.1:0-3019 GCA_048468815.1 Parabacteroides sp. | reverse complement strand
TTCCCAGTCTTTGAACGTACTGTCGGCAGTACTGCCTATTTTCCGGATATACTCTTTATAAGCTTGATCGGATTTAATCCGGGCATTTTTAGCAACTCCTTCCATGAGCGACGACAATTGCCTGTCGGTAGGGTCGGTCATGCCTGACAAGTTATAAGGTATTTTTTGTGTAAAGTTCATACTTTCCCATTCTTTGTAGAACAAAGATAACGATTATTTTTGTCTCTTCCCTGGTTGCCCACCGGTGTTTTTCTTTTTCTCCCCCGTTTTTTTAAGCAACCCGCCTGCACCGGTTCGTCGCTTTTGCGAGGCGTGTACCGGAGTCCGCTTTACCTTTTTATACGATGAATGTCGAAAATCGCACCGCTAAAGCGGCTTACTGTCCGATTTTTAGTATATTTGGACACTAAATTCTAACACAATGAACAAAATACACCTATTCACCCTATCCCTTATCCTGATGGTGGGCGCCTCGTGTACCGGCGGCCACTTTATCACCGATGCGGCTTACCGCAAGCAAGTAGAAGAAGATTTTCAGTCGAAACGAAACACGCTCGATAAAGGCGACCTGTTCGGCGTATTCGACGGGCAGCTCACTACCGGAGAAAAAGAAGCCTTGATGTTCCTGTATGCGTATATGCCGGTGGGCGACCTCACCGATTACGACGGCACCTTGTACCTCGACAACGTGCGGGCCTCGTTCCGGGCGCGCGAAGAAATGCCTTGGGGCGATTCCATTCCGGAAGAGATTTTCCGCCATTTCGTATTGCCCGTGCGGGTAAATAACGAGAATCTCGACGAGTCGCGCATGGTATTTTACGATGAACTGAAAGACCGCGTAAAAGGGCTTTCGCTGTACGACGCCGTGCTCGAAGTAAACCATTGGTGCCACGAAAAAGTAGTGTATACCCCTTCCGACGGCCGTACCAGCTCGCCGTTGGCTTCGGTGCGTACGGCATACGGCCGTTGCGGCGAAGAATCCACCTTTACGGTAGCCGCCCTGCGTGCGGTAGGGATTCCGGCGCGCCAGGTATATACCCCGCGCTGGGCGCATACCGACGACAACCATGCCTGGGTAGAAGCCTGGGTAAACGGCAAATGGTATTTCCTGGGTGCCTGCGAGCCCGAACCGGTGCTTAACCTGGGTTGGTTCAACGGCCCTGCTTACCGGAGCATGCTGATGCATACGAAGGCGTTCGGCAAGTACACCGGTCCCGAAGAAGTGATGAAGCAAACCGACTGTTATACCGAAATCAACGTAATCGACAACTACGCTCCTTCCGGGAAGTCGTTCGTGAAAGTAACCGACGCCGAAGGCAATCCGGTGCCAGATGCGGCGGTGGAATTCAAGATATACAATTACGCCGAGTTTAATACCGTAGCCCGCAAGCTCACGGATGCGGAAGGAAAAACCTTTTTGAGCGCCGGCAAGGGCGATTTGTTCGTCTGGGCATCGAAAAACGGCCGGTTCGGTTATAATAAGGTGTCGATAGGAAAAGACAACGAGATTACGATTGCGTTGAACAAGAAAGCGGGCGACGCCTATTCGTTCCCCATCGACATCGTTCCCCCGGTAGAGGGTTCCATCCCGGCCGAGGTAACCGACGAGCAAAAAGCGGCGAACGCGAAACGCTTGCAGGAAGAAGATGCGATACGGAATGCGTACGTGGCTACGTTTATAACGAAGGAAAAAGCGGAAGCGTTAGCGCAGGAATTGGGTATCGACCCGGCAAAAACGGCGAAATACCTGGTACGCAGTCGCGGCAACTGGCAGGAAATCGAAACGTTCCTGCGTGAAACGCCGGCCGACAAGCGTGAACGCGCTTTGATTCTGCTCGGTGAAGTTTCGGCGAAGGATTTGCGCGATACGCCGGCCTCCGTACTGGCCGACCATTTGAATAATACGCCGGAAAACGGAAGCGCCTGGTTCGCGCCGTACGTATTGAATCCGCGCGTGGCCAACGAATACCTCACACCGTACAAATCGGTTATTGCTTCCGAAGCCGACCCTGCGTTGGTGAAGGCTGCGCAAGCCGACCCGCGCACGTTGGTAGAATGGTGTAACAAAGAAATCAAGCTGGTCGACGAGCTCAATCCGCAACGGATTCCGGTAATGCCTACCGGCGTATGGAAAGCCCGGGTAGCCGACAAGGGCTCGCGTAATATCTTCTTTGTGGCTCTTTGCCGCAGCTTCGGCATCCCGGCCCGTATCGAATCGGTTACGGGCAAGGTGCAGTATTTCCACAACGACCAGTGGACGGATGTCGATTTTACCGGGAAAACGGAAGGAAATGCGGCGCAAGGGCGTGTCATCGCTTCGTACAAACCCATCAAGGCGTTGGATAATCCCAAGTACTACAGTCATTTCTCTATCGCGAAGATTACCGACGGTTCGCCCCGAACCCTGAACTTCGACGGCGACAACGACGTGGATATGGGTGGAGGCGCTACCTGGGCCGGCATGCTGAAAGAGCCGCTTACGCTCGACGAAGGATATTATATGTTGGTTACCGGTACCCGGATGGCGAACGGTTCGGTATTAGGAAACGTAACGTTTTTCAATATCGTGCCGGATAAGATAAGCCACGTAGAGCTGGTGATGCGCGAAAACTCGGAGGATGTGCAGGTAATCGGCAACTTCAATTCCGAATCGCTGTTTACGCCCGTAGGCGCCGATGCACCGCAGTCGTTGCTGTCGGTTACCGGGCGCGGGTATTACATCGTAGCTATTTTAGGCGCGCGCCAGGAGCCTACCAACCACGTAATGCGCGATTTGGTGCAGTTCAGCAAAGATTATCAGGATTGGGGGCGGCAAATGATTCTGTTGTTCCAGAGCGAGAGCGACTGGAAGAATTTCGATGCGAAAGAGTTCCCGGGCCTGCCTTCGAACATCACTTTCGGAATCGATAACAACAAAGCCATTACCGAGCAGTTGGTAAAAGGAATGCATTTGCAAGACGGCCATACGTTGCCTATTTTCGTTATCGCCGACACCTTCAACCGGGTGGTATTCGTATCG
>DBGBSM010000169.1:0-3801 GCA_048468815.1 Parabacteroides sp. | reverse complement strand
AACTTGACCCGGTCGGCATAATCGGACAAGTAAGCTACCGGATCGCCGCCGCCTTCCTGGCACCAGTATACGTCCAGTTCGAATAACACGTTCCGCTTATCCGTGTTTTGCAACAGGAAATCGTATATCAACCGGCCGTCGATACGGTTAAACTCGAATTGATGGTTGTGGTAGCCGAAAGCGATGCCCGCAGCAGCCGCTTTTTCGCCCACGGCATTGAAATAGTCGCAATACATCTTCAAATCGTCGAGCGTAGTTTGCTCGTTTACCGGCATCCATGGCTGCACCATGTAGGTTACACCCAACTCGCGGTGCGCTTCGATAGCCTTGTCCCACCAAGCCATCACCTCGGCTTCTTTTTCTTTGGTAAATGCCTGGCCCAAATGTGCACTCGTGCACTGCATACCCCAATCGGAAATTCGCTTTTTCAGCTCCGACGGGCGCATACCGTAAATCATCCCGTTGTCGTAATTAGCGGCTTCCAGGTTGGTATACCCGATGTTAGCGGCTACGCCCAACGCTTCGCCGATGCCGGCCTCGTTTATCATATCCCGCAATGAATACAATTGAAGGCCTACCCGTTTTGTTTTTTCGATGTTACACGAGGTGAGAATTTTCGGCACAACCAACCCTCCGGCAAGCAACAACGAGGCTTGCTTTAAAAAATTACGTCTGTTCTGCATGGTAATAAAATTAAGTTATCTAAAGAATTCGCTATCAAAAATACAACTTATTTGCAAACAAAGCGATTTTCTTCCGGATTTTAACAGGATAGCTTTAAAAACTTACCCTTTCCCACAGATACTTTTAAACTGGCAGTATGCACAAGCGGCACCCGTAACGGTTTGTGTAAACGGCACCCGGGCATCGAACACTTCGTCGAGACAAGTACGCAACGCCTGTTCGAACTGCTCATGCAGCAAGGCGTAATCGGCCAACGCTTCTTTCTTCCCGGCCCCGTGCTTGATATAAATCCGGCTGTCGAAATCTTCCGAGAACAAAGTACGCATGTAATAAATACCGGGCCTCAGCGGCTTCGAACCGGCTTCACCTACATACATCCACGCATACATAAACACCTGCATAGCCGCTTTGGCACGCTCTTTCAATTCTTTATTGAACAGATTCTCCACCGTATCGAACACCGACGTGCCCCGCCCGCTCTTATAGTCGATAATCCGTATCGCATCTCCCACATCGTCGATCCGGTCGATAAAGCCTTTGAGCCGTATCTTCCGGCCGTCGGACAGCGTAAAGAGGGTATTGATTTTTTTCTCCGATTCCAGGTACCGGAAAGGAGTTAGTTTCGCATCCCACGCCAACAGCTTTTCCACGTATTTCCGGATAATTTCGCCGATAAGGAAATTCTGCCCCGTAAGCGCACGCACTTTATCCGTTTTGAAAAACACTTCGGCAAACGCCTCTTCGATCAGGGTGGAAAGATACGCTTTATCCTTCCGGATATCGTTCAATACATTTCCCATCAGCAAACGCCCTTTTAGCGGCGTGTAAATTTTTTCGAGCACTTTATGCAGGATGCTCCCGAACATGCTGTTCTCCACGGTTTCGGTTACTTCTTCCGTTTCCTGTACGCCTTCCACCGCGGAAAAATAAAATTTCAACGGGCAATCGAGGTACGTATTTACCGAGCTGGCCGAAATCGCATGGCGCCCCCCCTCGGCAAAAGCAGCCAGCTTTTGCCGGATACCGGCGTCTTTCGCCACATAGATTCCCGGCACTTTCGACGACGACACGTTGTATACCACCAACTTATCCTTTATCTTTACCTCGTAATGGTACCTCAATTGATGTACGAACCGGCTTATCTCGCCCGTATGCGCCCCGTTGTTGCGGGTATCGTACAAAAGGCTTACTTTTTTGGCGCGGTAAAGCAGCCGGTAAAAATGATAGGCCCAGATGCTGTCTTGGTGCTCGTAGGTAGGCAGTCCGAATCCTTTCCGCAGGTTATACGGAATGAAGGAATTGGCTGTTTTTTTAGCAGGGAAAACGCCTTCGTTCACGGAAAGGATTATCAGCCGGTCGAAATCGAGCGCACGGGTTTCCAATACCCCCATAATCTGAAGCCCCGACAGCGGCTCTCCGTGAAAAGGAATCTTAATGGTTTGGGTAAGCCGTTTCAGCAACCGGAAATAGGTATCGATTTGCATCCGGATACCGGCTTCGCGCATCACTTCGCGCATCCGGTTCACCGTGGCAAAATAGTGGAAAATAAATTCCTGCTCCAAGTCTTTCGTGCGGCGCGGAGCATCTTCATCCTCCGGCTCGTCTTCGCCGTTCATCAACCGGTTTAATTCCTGAAGTACCCGGATCAGGTAACCCGAGAATCGCTCCACATCGTCTACCGGAGTAAAAAGCAACTTCAGTAAAGGAGTTTTATTCAGGTCGTCCAGCGTAACATATACCTTGTTATAATCGGTAATTTCCTTTACCAGCCGCCCTATCACCTCCGAGTCGGTGGCAATTACATACCGGTGGTTCAATACAGGCAGTGCATCCCGGAAATAAAAGGCGGGCGCCCCGTCGATATACCGGATATTTTTCTGCATATTCAGGATATATTCCATCAAAGCCGCCACCGGCGTTCCCGATAACGGATAACCCATCGTTACATTAATCCGGCGGATAGCGGTAGGAATGGAGTTCAATACCGGCACCAGCAGGTTTTCGTCGGGTAGCACGATAGCGGTGCGGAGAGCGTTTTCGGCCGTTACTTCTTCGGGTTCCAGCCGGTCGAGCAAGGCAAAAACTTCTTTGGCCTGCCCTACTCCCGACGGTATGCCGATTACTTCGATTTCCGGCTGTATGGCTCCCCCTTCTTCTTCTCCCGGCAGCGGAAAACAAGAGGGAAAGTTCTTTATATTGCGCTCCATAAAGAAAGAGGCCCGGTTCGCCGGGTCTTTCACATACGAACTGGCGTAATCCCAATAAAAATCGGCCTTATCCGCTTTTTGCAGGAACTTCATAAACCGTTCTTCGGCCGGCGTTAACGCATTCAACCCCACGAAAATCACCTTCGGATAAGGAAGTGCCGGAAGCTCGCCGGAAGCCGCCAGTTCTACTACCTCGCGGAAAAGCATCCCTTCGTATCCTTCGCCTGTAGCGGCCAGGGTTTCGCGAAACTCGCAATACAGCGGATACAAAGTTTCCCATACGGTAATGAATTGTCGCTGGTTCGGCGTATCTCCCTTCGGATAAAAGGTTTGCCAGAACGTGCGGATGGCGGCGATTTGCTCGTTCGACAAAAAATCGAACGTACCTTCTATTTCCTGCAAATTCGTAACGTTGGTAAACAAGGCTTTGGCGTTGACCAGGTATTTGTCTATATCGTCGAAATCGTTGAGCAGCAGCTCGCCCCAGTATAAAAACTCGTCGAACGTTTCATCGGAGCGGCTAATCCGGATATACAGGTTGTAAAGCGTGAACAGGGAATTGATTTTATCGGCCGCTTGCTTGCCCGACAACTCCACCATCAAATCGTTTATGGTTAAAACGGGCGGCGAAAAAACCGGCTTTCCGGCCAGCTCGGAAATGTATTTCTGGAAAAAAACACCGGCCCGCCGGTTGGGAAATACAAAAGCAAGGGTATTGATTTCTTCTCCGTATCGTTCGTAAAAAAGGGCTGCTACCTGATATAAAAAGGGTTTCATATGTAGGCTGTTGAATGTTTAACGGCAGGGCCGCTAAAACCCGCACGTGCCTGGCTCGAAGCATATCGTTTCCGAAAGAACCTGCGTGTTTTACCGGTTATCCGTTCCTGTTATTTTGTTACAAACGTACAGA
>DBGBSM010000168.1:0-2466 GCA_048468815.1 Parabacteroides sp. | reverse complement strand
CTCCGTTACAAACCCATTCCGATTATAAAGTTCCTGAAAAAACGACCGACCGGATTACCTACCACCTCTCGGGAATGTATCAAAATTGGTTTCTCGACTATGCTTCGTACGTAATTCTGGAACGTGCCGTACCCCATATTCACGACGGGCTGAAGCCGGTACAACGCCGCATCCTGCACTCGATGAAACGGCTGGAAGACGGCCGGTACAACAAAGTGGCCAATATCGTGGGACACACCATGCAGTTTCACCCGCACGGCGACGCTTCGATCGGCGACGCATTGGTTCAGTTAGGACAGAAAGACTTACTTATCGACTGCCAGGGAAACTGGGGAAACATACTTACCGGCGACAGCGCGGCGGCGCCCCGTTACATCGAGGCCCGGCTGTCGAAGTTCGCGCTCGAAACGGTGTTCAACCCGAAAACGACCGAATGGAAATTATCGTACGACGGACGTAACAAAGAACCGATTACCCTTCCGGTGAAATTCCCCTTGCTGCTGGCGCAGGGCGTGGAAGGAATCGCCGTAGGGCTTTCGTCGAAAATATTACCCCATAACTTTAACGAGTTGATCGACGCCTCGATCGCCCACCTGAAAGGCGAACCGTTCCGGCTATATCCGGATTTCCAGACGGGCGGCTCCATCGACGTATCCAAATACAACGACGGGGAACGGGGCGGAACGGTTAAAATCCGCGCCAAAATCGGGAAACTCGACAACAAAACGCTGGCGATTACCGAAATCCCGTACGGACGTACCACATCGAACGTAATCGAATCGATTTTGAAGGCGAACGACAAAGGCAAAATCAAAATCAAGAAAGTAGACGACAATACCTCGCGGGGTGTGGAAATCCTGGTACACCTCGCTCCCGGCGTTTCGTCGGACAAAACCATCGACGCTTTGTACGCCTTCACGGATTGCGAAATCAGCATTTCGCCGAACTGCTGCGTAATCGAAGACCAAAAACCGCATTTCCTGCGGGTAAGCGACGTGTTGCGCCACTCGACCGACCGCACGCTCGACCTGCTCCGACTCGAATTGACTATCCAGAAACAGGAACTGGAAGAAACCTTGCTTTTCGCTTCGCTGGAAAAAATATTTATCGAAGAGCGGATTTACAAAGATAAAGAATTCGAAAGCGCCAAAGATATGGACGCAGCTATCGCCCATATCGACAAAAGACTGGAGCCGTTCAAGTCCGGATTTATCCGGGAAGTGACCCGCGACGATATCCTTCGCTTGATGGAAATCAAAATGGGACGCATCCTGAAATTCAATTCCGACAAATCGAACGAGCAAATCGCCCAGTTTAAGGAACAGATTGCCGGAATCGACGCACACCTGGCGCATATGGTAGAATATACCGTCGAGTGGTTCGCCATGCTGAAAGAAAAATACGGCAAAGCCTATCCGCGTATGACGGAAATCCGGAGCTTCGACACCATCGAAGCGACGAAAGTGGCCGAAGCGAACGAAAAGTTATACATTAACCGCGACGAAGGATTTATCGGCACGGCATTGAAAAAGGACGAGTTTATCAGCAACTGTTCCGATATAGACGACGTGATTATTTTTTACCGCGACGGAAAATACAAAATCGTTAAGGTGGCGGACAAAATGTTTATCGGAAAGAATATCCTGTATGTAAATATCTTCAAGCGAAACGACAACCGGACGATTTACAACGTGATTTACCGCGACGGCAAACTGGCGCCCTGTTACATCAAACGTTTCGCCATCACCGGCATCACCCGCGACAAGGAATACGACCTTACCCGCGGAACCGAAGGGTCGCGCATTCTGTATTTCAGCGTGAATCCGAACGGCGAGGCCGAAACCGTAAAAGTGATATTAAAGCCGAAACCGCGGCAACGCTTGCTGGTATTCGAGAAAGATTTCAGCGAAATCGTTATCAAAGGCCGCGGGTCGATGGGAAACATCCTGACGAAAGCGGAAGTACACAAAATTACATTGAAACAGAAGGGTACTTCCACATTAGGCGGCCGACAGGTATGGTTCGACCGGGACGTTTTGCGCCTGAACTACGACGGACGCGGAGAACTGCTGGGCGAATTCCAGAGCGAAGAACAAATCCTGGTCGTGCTGCAAAACGGCGACTTCTATACTACCAACTTCGATTTGAGCAACCATTACGAAACCAACATCCTGCTTATCGAGAAGTACAACTCCAACAAAGTATGGACGGCTGCGGTATACAACGCCGACTACAAGCATCCGTACCTGAAACGGTTTATGCTCGAAGCTTCGGCCAGAAAACAGAACTTCCTGGGCGAGAATCCGAAGTCGTCGCTCTTGCTGCTTACCGACGAAGCCTATCCGCGCATGGAGGTTATTTTCGGAGGACACGACGACTTCAGGGAGCCGTTGATACTGGATGCGGAGGAATTCGTTGCCGTAAAAGGGTTCAAAGCGCTGGGAAAACGGATTTCCAATTATACGG
>DBGBSM010000167.1:0-3616 GCA_048468815.1 Parabacteroides sp. | reverse complement strand
CGGTTAATCATATCTTTTCTATCTTTGCCCGAAAGAAACAAAACGAAGATAGGCGGCACCTCGGCATAATCAAAGTGGGGCTTTGCTTCTGCTCTCGGTTTGCACTACTTTTCTTCGAAAAGAGAAGATAGGCGGCGCCTCGGCAAAATCAAAGCAAGCTTTGCTTTTGCGCTCGGCTTGCACTATCTTTGTACATACAGAATTAAATGAGAGGCGGGCGGCAACCCCGCTTGTAAAATCGCATAATCATACGCAATGAACAAACAATTTATTTCACCTTTCGCCAAACCGGTGTACGTGATGCTGAAGCCCGTGGGCGCCGTATGCAACCTGGCATGCGAATATTGCTATTACCTGGAAAAGAAAGGATTGTATCCGGAACTGAAGAACCATATCATGAGCGAGCAGTTACTGGAAAAATTCATACAGGAATACCTCGAAACCCAAACCATGCCCGAAGTGTTGTTTACCTGGCACGGCGGGGAAACGCTGATGCGCCCGATAAGTTTCTACAAAAAGGCGCTGGAGCTTCAACGCAAATACGCCCGCGGACGGCAAATCGATAATTGTATCCAAACCAACGGCACGCTGCTTACCGACGACTGGTGCCGCTTTTTTAAGGAAAACAATTTTCTGGTAGGCATATCCGTGGACGGCCCTCAGGAGTTCCACGACGAATACCGGCGCAACCGGCAGGGACTCCCTTCGTTCCATAAGGTGATGAAAGGTATCGAGTTGCTGAAAAAGCACGGAGTGGAATACAACGCCATGGCCGTAGTAAACGATTACAATGTGGATTATCCGCTCGAATTTTATAACTTCTTCAAACAGATAGAATGCCGGTTTATCCAGTTCGCCCCTATCGTGGAACGGATAAACAGCCGGCGCAACGACATGCGGCTTACCAGCCCCGAGCAGCACGACGCCGCCATCGAACTGGCGCCGTTTTCGGTAGACGCCGACAAATGGGGCGACTTTCTATGCGCCCTTTTCGACGAATGGCTCAAGGAAGACGTAGGTACGTATTACATCCAGTTGTTCGACTCCACGCTGGCCAACTGGGTAGGCGAACAACCGGGAATCTGCACGCTGGCCAAAACCTGCGGGCACGCCGGGGTGATGGAGTTCAACGGCGACGTGTATGCCTGCGACCATTTCGTTTTCCCGGAATACAAGCTGGGCAATATCCATACCCGCTCGCTTACCGAAATGATGTACTCGGAACGGCAGTTGAAGTTCGGCACCGATAAATACGACAAGCTGCCCGGGCAGTGCAAAAACTGCGAATTTTTGTTCACTTGTTACGGCGAATGCCCGAAAAACCGTTTCCTGCATACGGCCGACGGAGAGCCGGGACTGAATTACTTGTGCCGGGGATACCGGAAATTTTTCGCGCATGTGGCGCCTTACATGGATTTTATGAAGAAAGAATTGCTCGCCCAACGTCCGCCGGCCAACGTGATGGAATGGGCCAAACAAAACAAAAACCGATTATAAACCGATGCACGATAACGAAATAACGGAGTTAAGCCGGGCAGCCGCCCGGTTCGGGGTAACCGAGTCCGACATACGCAAAGTGCTGGCGGCCGCCCTGGAAAAAGGGGGCGATTACGCCGACCTTTTTTTCGAGCATACATACAGTAATTACATCAGCTTGCAAGACAACGCGGTGAACCGCACCAGCTCGAACATCGACTTCGGGGTGGGTATCCGGGTACTGGCCGGCGAGCGTACCGGATATGCTTATGTAGAGAATTGCTTGCCCGGGGAAATGATACAGGCAGCACGTACGGCAGCGCGCATCGTTTCGGACAATGCGGTAACGGCTCCTGTAAACCTTACCGGTCCAGCCGGTTACATGAACCGCTACCGGGCGGCAATTCCGTGGGAAGAAATACAGGTGAAGTCGAAAATCCCGTATTTGCAACGCCTGAACGACCGCATTTTCGCGGCCGACCGGCGCGTTACCAAAGTAACGGCTTCGCTGGGCGACACCACTTCCCATATTTTGTTTTGCAACTCGCAAGGCGAATGGTATGCCGATTACCGCCCGATGGCCACCCTGGGGGCCGTATGTATTATGGAAGAAAACGGCCGTATCGAGAACGGATACGCCTCGCGGGCTTTCCGGATGGGCTTCGAGTTCCTCCATAACGAACTAACCGACGAACTGGCTTCGGAAGTAGTGCAAAGAACAGCCGTTCTTTTCGGCGCCGTAAAGCCGAAGGGGGGCGAAATGCCGGTGGTAATGGGCGCCGGCGGCTCGGGCATTTTGCTGCACGAAGCCATCGGGCATGCCTTCGAAGCCGACTTTAACCGGAAGAACACCTCGATTTTCGCCGACAAGCTGAACCGGAAAATCGCCGGCAGCCATATCAACGTAGTAGACGACGGCACGATTCCGTTTAACCGCGGCAGCGTAAACATCGACGACGAGGGCATCGAAGGACAGCAAACGTATATCGTACGCAACGGTATACTTACCAGTTACCTGCACGACCGCATCAGCGCCCGCCACTACGGGGTGGCGCCTACCGGAAACGGACGGCGCGAATCGTTCCGCTCCGTACCGCTCCCGCGGATGCGGGCCACGTATATGGAAGGCGGCGACGTAACGGAAGAGGAGCTGATCGCCTCGGTAAAGAAGGGGCTATATGCCACGAACTTTACCAACGGACAGGTACAAATCGGCGCGGGCGACTTTACTTTTTTCGTGAAATCGGGGTATCTTATCGAAAACGGAAAGCTTACGCAACCGGTAAAAGACATTAATATTATAGGAAACGGCCCGCAGGCGTTGGCCGACATCACGCTGGTAGCCGACAATCTGCAAATCGACAACGGCACCTGGACGTGCGGCAAAGACGGACAATCGTGCCCGGTAACCTGCGGCATGCCCTCGGTACTGGTAAGCAAACTTACCGTGGGAGGCGACAATTAAGGCATTTTTAGAAGTATAGCAATGAAGAACGAATATAAAACGATTGCCCGGCAGGCCATAGAATCGGCGCTGAAGAACGGATGCCGCGAGGCACGGGCGGTACTTTATCAGGGCACGAACAGCTCTTTCGAAGTACAAAACGAGCACATCGACCGGTTGCAGCAAGCTACCGAAACCAGCCTTTCCATCCACCTGTTCGCCGACGGACGTTACGGCTCGTTTTCGACCAACCGGTTGGAAAAGGAAGAATTGGAGCGGTTTATCCGGAACGGAATCGACTCCATCCGCTATTTAGCCGAAGACCCGTGCAGGCAACTGCCGCCGCCGGAACGGTATTACCGGGGGGGAAAGCCCGATTTGCACCTGGCCGACGAACGGATCGGTACGATTGCTGCCGACGAAAAAGTCAGGATAGCGCTGGCCATCGCCGGCGAAGCATACGGGCGCGACCCGCGAATCGTTTCGGTAAACAGTTGTTACAGCGACGGCGCCGACTCGATTTATACGGTAAGCAGCAACGGCTTCGAAGGGGAAGCGAACGGCACTTGGTATTCGGCGTCGGCTACGGTAGGTATCCGCGGGGAAGGCGATGCGCGCCCGTCGTCGGATTGGTACGAGTCGGCGCTGTTTTTCGACCGGCTCACGAAGGAAGGAATCGGCGAAAAAGCGCTGTCG
>DBGBSM010000166.1:0-5201 GCA_048468815.1 Parabacteroides sp. | reverse complement strand
TGCCGAAACAAGCCGAGCCGGTTATGCCGGAATGCAGCCCATTTCCGGTTCTTTTGGAAACAAATATACATACGAAATCGCAAGCCGCCGCCGAACGGCGTACCTCTTTTCTATCCCGACGGATAAAAAACGGAAACAGTTTTTCCACAACTGTACAAGTACACAGAACCGTCCGAAACGGTTCTTCCGCTCCGGTACGGCGCTTGTTTTTGCGTTATGCCGCCACTATTCCCCTTTCTACTGGGAAAAAACGCATTTTTATGCAGGCAGGGCAAACGCATTAAAATAATGGACTAAATTCTGTCTTGATATTTTATATATTTATTTGTGTGTCAAGATAATAGATGCTTCATGCCAAATGTAAATGTATGAATATACAAACAGAAAGATGACATAATCTAACATGAAAACGGCTTTTTTTAGTCTATTTTTCCTGTTTGGGTTTCTCATTTAAAGAACTAATAAATTAATTATCAGAGGATTTACTTTGATGAAATTTTAATGCGTTTGCCCTGTAATCATCGCGAACGGTTTTCCCGGTCATTTTTACCCCGGTAAAACGTACCGTACGTCTTAAATTGCTTAAACTTGTGTTTGCTAAACCCCTTACGGCCCATGAAAAAACGTGTTGTCCGCCATGTGTGCTTTTGGTTGTCCTTTTTCTGTTGCAGCTTCGCTTATCCCCGCGAAAGCATGCGGTATTATTTCCGTACGCTGGATATAAACGACGGGCTTTCGCAGAATACCGTCAACGCCATCTTGCAAGACCGGCAGGGCTTTATGTGGTTCGGAACGAAAAACGGCCTGAACCGGTTCGACGGGCGGACGTTCCGCATCTTCCGGAAAGAAAGCTCCGCGCTGGGAAATAACTTTATTACCGCCTTGTACGAAGACGGCGAAGGAAAAATCTGGGTGGGAACGGATGCGGGCGTATACGTGTACGACCCGGTAAGCGAAACATTCGCCCCTTTCGACGTAACGACCGATAGAGGCGAAACCGTGGAGCGTACCGTAACCACCATCGGGTGCGACAGCCGGAACGATATATGGATTGCCGCCGATTACCAGGGGCTTTTCCGGTACGAGCGCGCTACCGGCGCCTTGCGGAATTGCCTGTACCGGGGCGGCCGCAACGGCCGGGGCGCCAACGTAACCCGCTTCTGGTTCGAAGGGGAAACGTGCTGGGTATGCCTATACGACGATAACCTGTACTATACCGGCGACGGTTTCCGCACCTTGCATCCTTTCCGGGACGCCGCAGGCAACGAACCTTTCAAAAACGATATTATCAATACGCAGGTTACCGGCCCGTATAATCGCTGGTATATAGGCTCGGCGGCCGGGTTGACGGAAGTAAACCGTACCACGGGGCAGGTAACGCGGCTTTCCGGCAGCTATGTGCGCGACCTGCGGTTCGCATCCGATACCGAATTGTGGGCGGGTACCGAGTCGGGGTTGTACATCTACGAGCCGGGCAAAGGCGAGAAAGCCCACCTCGTCGCCTCGGACGGGAACGATGCGTATGCGCTGGCCGATAACGCCCTCTACGCCCTTTGCCGCGACAACGAGGGCGGGATGTGGATCGGGTCGTATTTCGGCGGCGTGAATTATTATCCCCGTCCGTGGACGTATTTCGAAAAGTTTTATCCCCGTAACGACAACCGGCAGTTCGGCCGCCGGGTGCGCGAGTTTTGCGAGGACGCCGACGGCGCGCTCTGGATAGGTACCGAAGATAAGGGCCTGTTCCGTTTCGACCCCGTTACCCGGCAAATCACCCCTTTTACCCATCCGGCGGTTTACCGGAACGTGCACGGGTTATGCCTCGACGGAAACGAATTGTGGGCGGGAACGTTTTCGGGCGGCCTCAACCGCATCGACCTCCGCACCGGGCGGGTGCGGAACTACCGGAAAGGAACGGATGCCCGCTCGCTCGACGCCGACAACGTATTCACCGTGTATAAAACGGCTGCGGGGCGTGTGTGGATAGGCACCACCTACGGCTTGTCGCACTATAACCGCGCTACCGACGATTTTACCCGGATACCGGAGCTGGCCAACGTTTTCGTATATAAGATACACGAGGACTTTAACGGACACCTGTGGCTGGCTACTTATTCGAACGGCGTATTCCGGTACGACGTAACGAAAAAGGAGTGGAAAAACTACGTGTTCTGTAAAGCCGATTCCGCCTCGTTGCCCTACAATAAGGTGATAAGCATTTACGAAGACAGCCGGAAACGGTTGTGGTTCGCCACCGAGGGGGCCGGCTTTTGCCGTTACGACCCGCAGCACGATAACTTCGTGCGGTACGGGGCGCAGCAAGGCTTCGCCGGCAATACCGTTTACCGCATGGTAGAGGATAACGCCGGAAATTTGTGGCTCGCCACCAACAACGGGCTGGTTCGTTTCAACCCGGATACCGGCGCGAAGCGGGTGTATACCACGGCCAACGGCTTGTTGGGCAACCAGTTCAATTACCAGTCGGGTTATAAGGATAAGCAGGGGCGCATTTACCTGGGCAGCCTCGACGGCTTTATCTCGTTCGACCCTTCTACGTTCGTCGACAACCCGTATGTGCCTCCGGTGGCGATTACCGGTTTTTTCCTGTTTAACAAGCGGGTGCCGGTGGGCGGCGATGACTCGCCGCTGAAAAAAAGCATCTTGTTTTCAGACAAAATCGAGCTCGCGTCGCACCAGAATTCTTTTTCGTTCCAGGTAGCCGCCTTGAGTTACCAGGCACCCGAGATGAACCGGCTGATGTATAAATTAGACGGGTTCGACAAGGAATGGTATGCGGTGGGGCGTAATCCGGAGGTAACTTACTCCAATTTGCCGTACGGTACTTATGTATTCCGGTTGAAAGGCTCGAACAGCGACGGCCGGTGGAACGAAACGGAGCGGGTGCTCACGGTGCGCATTTCTCCGCCCTTCTACTTGTCGGGGTGGGCGTACGGCCTGTATGCGGCGCTGGCACTGGGCGCCTTGCTCGCCTCGATAGTTTATTTCAGACAGCGGAGCGCCGCCCGGCACCGGCGGCAAATGGAAAAGTTCGAGCAGGAGAAAGAACGGGAAGTGTATCAGGCTAAAATCGAGTTTTTTACCCATGTGGCGCACGAGGTTCGCACGCCGCTCACGCTGATAAAGGGGCCGCTTGAAAACATCCTGCTCACGAAGGAAATGGATGCCGGAACGAAAGAGGATTTGTTCGTTATGAAGCGCAATACCGAGCGGCTGCTAAACCTTACCAACCAGTTGCTCGATTTCCGGAAAACCGAGAGCCGGGGGTACCGGTTGAATTTTACCGGCTGCGATATAAGCGGTCTGTTAAAGGAAACGCACCTGCGCTTCAGCTCCGCAGCGAAACAGAAAAAACTGGAGTTTACCTTGTCGGTGCCCGCCGAGCCGTTTGCGGCGCACGTCAACCGCGAAGCGTTTACCAAGATTATCAGCAATTTGCTGAATAATGCGGTGAAATATGCCGCTACCTACGTGCATGTTTCGCTCGAAACGGAGGCCGCGGACGAAAAACGTTGCTTCCGTATCCGTACCGTAAACGACGGAACCGTGATTCCGGATGCCATGAAGGAGGAAATTTTCAAGCCCTTCGTACGTTTCGACGGGGAAGGAAAAGGCAATCTGGTGCCCGGTACCGGCATCGGGCTGGCGTTGTCGCGCTCGCTGGCCGAGTTGCACCGGGGAAGTTTGTTTATGGAAAAGGGAGAGGAGGCGAACTGTTTTTGCCTCTCGCTGCCGGTGGAGCAGGATACCACCATTTCGCTCGGGGCGGAGGATGTGCGGGAAGCGGAAAACCCGGTGCGGCGGACACCCGCTCCGGAAGCGAATGCGGCGGGAACGAATAAGTTAACCGTGCTGGTGGTAGAGGATAATCCGGAAATGCTTGCCTTCGTAAGCCGCCGGTTCGCGCACGGGTATACCGTGCTGACGGCTGCCGACGGAGAAGAGGCGCTGGAGGTGCTGGACGAAAACTTCGTTAACCTCGTTATCAGCGATGTGGTAATGCCCCGGATGGATGGGTTCGAGTTGTGCAAAACGGTAAAGTCGAACGTGCGCTACAGCCATATCCCGGTGGTGCTGCTTACGGCGAAAACCACGATTCGGTCGAAGATAGAGGGGCTGGAACTGGGCGCCGACGCCTACATCGACAAGCCGTTTTCGATGGAATACCTGGAGGCTTGCGTAGCCAACTTGATTGCGAACCGGGAGAAGTTACGGAAGGCGTTCGCGCAATCGCCTTTCGTGGCAGCCAACACGATGGCGCTTACCAAGGCCGACGAGGAGTTTATCCGCAAACTCAACGAGGTGGTACTGGCCAACCTGCCGAATCCGGAGTTCAGCATGGAGGATATGACGGAGGCTTTCAATATGAGCCGGTCCAACTTCTACCGCAAGATAAAGGGGGTGCTCGACCTGAGCCCGAACGAATACCTGCGCCTGGAACGGCTCAAACGGGCGGCGCAGTTACTCAGGGAGGGCGAAGCGCGCGTGAACGAGATTTGTTATGCGGTGGGATTCAACTCGCCTTCTTACTTTTCCAAGTGCTTCCAGAAGCAGTTCGGGGTGCTGCCGAAAGATTTTGCGGGATAACGGGTTTCGAACACGGGGGCGCCGCGTCCGGCCGGACAGAGCGGGATGAAAATACGGAGTGCGCCTGTCCGGAATGTCGCCCGTACAGGCAGGTGCCGGAAATTCCCTGCCGGATTGGCACGTTTCTTCCATTTATTGGGATGGTTGTTTCAGGCGGAACGGGCGTTGCGCCGTACTTTTACGGCACCTGACCGGTAAAAGGCCGGGTGGCCGTTCCGGGCGGCCACATCCGGAACAAAACGGAAAAATGGCCTCGATTTTTGATTTAATCCATAAAAAACAGTGTTATGTATACAAAATTAGTCTTGTTGTTGTGTTTATTCCCCTTCCAGTTTTTAGCCGCCCGCACCCATCCGCTCGCCGGTTTCCCCGCCGGATACACTCCCGAAGAGGTGGGGCGCCGCCTGGCTTACCGTTTCGTAGACGGGAAGCATATGCTTCATGCCGGGAAATGGATCAGTTACCCGGAAACATTCGCCTGGAGCGGCGCGCTGAAGTTTGCGGCGGTAACGGCCGACGAAAAGCTGCTCTGCTTGTTGCAACGTAAATTCGAGCCTTTGTTTACTACCGAAAAAGCCTTGTTGCCGGTGATGAAC
>DBGBSM010000165.1:0-8201 GCA_048468815.1 Parabacteroides sp. | reverse complement strand
GGTTCCACCTCTATCCATACCGAACAGAGAAGTTAAGCTCAATTAACGCCGATGGTACTGCGTAAAAGTGGGAGAGTAGGTAGCCGCCGGTTTTAGAAAGTGAAAGGTCAGCATCCGATAAGAAGGAGGCTGGCCTTTTTTGTTTTCACTAAAAAGCGTACCTTTGCGCCCGTTTATATACTCATAAATTTCTTTCGTAATGACACAACCTCCGATACGTCCCGTTACCCGCATCGCTTTTCCTATTCTGGTCGCTTTAAGTATTTCGCATTGCCTGAACGATTTGCTACAATCGGTTATTACGGCTGCTTATCCATTGTTTAAAGACGATTTGGCGCTTAACTTCGCCCAAATCGGATTGATTACGCTGGTTTATCAATTATCTGCTTCCGTGTTCCAACCGTTAACCGGGCTGATTTTCGATAAACGCCCAGTGGTTTGGGCTCTTCCGATAGGCATGGGGTTTACGCTTACGGGATTGCTGAACCTGGCTTTTGCTTCCAGTTTACATTGGGTACTGGGGTCCGTATTTATTATAGGTATCGGTTCTTCCGTGTTGCATCCAGAGGCTTCCCGTATTACGTCGTTGGCTTCGGGTGGAAAGAGAGGGCTCGCCCAGTCGCTTTTCCAGGTGGGAGGGAACCTGGGCGGTTCGCTGGGGCCTTTGTTGGTGGCGTTATTGGTAGCGCCTTACGGACGTACGCATATCGCTCTCTTTTCTTTATTTGCGTTGGCGGCTATCTTCGTGATGTTTCCGGTTTGCCGGTGGTATAAAGGGTATCTCGCCAAGCTCGCCGAACCGCATGCGGTGATATTTCAGCCGGCTAACAGGCCCTTGCCGTTGGGAAAAACGGTATTTTCCATTTCTATTCTGCTGGTGCTGATATTTTCCAAGTACATTTATATGGCCAGCCTGAGCAGTTATTATACTTTTTATCTGATTCATAAATTCGGGGTTACCATCCAGCAATCCCAGCTTTTCCTGTTTGTGTTCTTGATAGCTACGGCGATCGGTACCCTGGTAGGCGGTCCGGTAGGCGACCGGATCGGCCGGAAGTATGTGATTTGGATTTCCATCTTGGGTACGGCACCTTTCAGCTTGCTGATGCCTCATGTCGATTTGGTGTGGACGGTGGTGCTCAGTTTTTGCGTCGGTCTGATGCTTTCGTCGGCTTTCCCGGCTATTCTATTATATGCGCAGGAGTTATTGCCCCGTAAGTTAGGGCTGATTTCCGGTTTGTTTTTCGGGTTTGCTTTCGGAGTGGCGGGAATCGCTTCGGCCGTATTGGGTAATCTGGCCGACCGTTTCGGTATCGACGCTGTGTACGATGTGTGTGCTTTTATGCCGTTGTTGGGGCTGGTAACCTGGTTCCTGCCGGATTTAAAAAAGGAAAAGTAAGTTATTTGTGCCGGTTTTCTTTCATCAATAAAGTACCCCGGAACCGATTTATCGGTTCCGGGGTACGAGTTATACTATTTTCGAGTCGGCTCAGATGCCCAACGAAGCTTTGATTCGTTCGATTTTTTCGTTAGCGGCTTCGTCGGCGGCAGCTAATTCGTTTACATCTTTCACGGTAGAGTGTACCTCTACATAGAATTTGATTTTCGGTTCCGTTCCGGACGGGCGGATCGAAATCTTCGATTTGTCTTCCGTAAAGTATTGCAATACGTTAGCCGTGGTAGGCATGTCGAGCGTAATTGTTTCGTTATCCGACATGCTGTACCCTTTCAGATTCGAGTAATCGTACAGGTAGGTTACCTTGGAGCCGGCTATTTCGGTAATCGGATGTTCGCGGAAGCCTTTCATCATGGCTTCGATTTCCTCGGCGCCCGATTTGCCTTTCTTTACCACCGAAATACCCTTTTCTTTCGAGAAGCCGTATTCCACATAAATATCCTGGAGTAACTGATACATCGTTTTTCCGTTATCTTTGGCCCAGGCGGCGATTTCGGCCAGTATGGCGCAAGCGGATACGGCGTCTTTGTCGCGAACGAAATCTTCTACCAGGAAGCCGTAGCTTTCTTCTCCCCCGCCGATGAATTTCTTTTTCCCCTCGTTTTCGCGGATAATGGCGGCAATCCATTTGAATCCGGTGTAGCAGTCGTAAATCTCTACTTTGTTACGCTCGGCAATCGTGCGGATCAGCTCGGTGGTAACGATGGTTTTTACGATAAATTCGTTACCGGTGAGTTTGCCTAATTCTTTCCAGCGGGTAATGAGGTAATATACGAACAATACGGCGGTCTGGTTTCCGTTCAGCAAGATGAATTTGCCTTCGTTGTTCAATACGGCGGCTCCTACGCGGTCGGCATCCGGGTCGGAAGCCAGTACCAGTTCCGCCCCGGTTTCCTCGGCTTTTTTCACAGCCAGCGCCAATGCGGCCGGCTCTTCGGGGTTGGGCGAAATCACCGTGGGGAAGTCGCCGCTGATTACATCTTGCTCGGGCACATGGATGATGTTCGTAAAGCCGAATGCCTTCAAGGTGTCGGGGATGATTTTTACACCGGTACCGTGGATGGGGGTGTAAACGATTTTCATATCTTTATGGCGGGCGATAGCTTCCGGCGAAAGCGAAACGGAAAGGAGCTCGTCGATGTAAGCTTTATCGATGTCTTCCCCGATGATTTCGATCAATTCTTTATTCCCCTTGAATTTGATATCGCTGGCCGAACGTATTTTATTCACTTCGGCAATCGTGTTCTTATCGTGCGGGGCGATCATCTGGGCGCCGTCGTTCCAGTAAGCCTTGTAGCCGTTGTATTCTTTCGGATTGTGCGAGGCGGTGAGGATAATGCCGCTCTGGGCGCCTAATTTACGGATAGCATACGACATTTCGGGCGTGGGGCGCAGGTCTTCGAAAAGATACACCTTGATGCCGTTGGCAGAAAAAATGTCGGCCGATATTTCGGCGAACTTCCGGCTGTTGTTACGGCTGTCATGTCCGATTACCACTTTAATCTGTTCCTGGTCGCCGAATTCTTTTTTCAGGTAGTTGGCCAATCCCTGCGTAGCCGCTCCTACCGTGTAGATATTCATCCGGTTGCTACCGGCGCCCATGATACCGCGCAGTCCGCCCGTACCGAATTCGAGGTCTTTGTAAAATGATTCGATCAGTTCTGTGGAATCTTCATTGTCGAGCATTCGCTGCACTTCGGCTCTTGTTTCAGCATCGTAACTCTTGGTAAGCCAGCCTTCCGCTTTTTTTCTTACCGTGTCTAATAATGTGTTGCTTTCCATATTTTTTTATTATATGTGTTTGATGTTCAATTTTAAAGCAAACAAATATACAGAATTAATTGTTCCCGCCAAATGAATCGAATATATTTGAGAGCATAAAAAGCGTTTTATCAGAGACGGAAGTGATGGGTGTAAACCGCCTGGTTTCCACAGGCATCCGTAACGGTGAGCTGCAAGGTATGTTTTCCTGCCGGAAGCCGGGAACGGTCGTACTTGTAGGTAAGCCGGGCCGTTTTTCCGTCCAGTTCGAACAGGGCGAACCGTCCGTCTATCTCGCCCCGGTAAGTAGCTACGCCGCTCAGGTTATCCGTAATTTTAAAAGCGAACCGCTCCTCTTTCGGCCAGTTGGCCGGCGCTATGGGAGTAATTTTAGGTGCGGTTATATCCGCGGCAATCGTATAACGGCCCGTTTCCCGTATGTCGGCTTCTATCCAGCCGTTGCGGTAATCGCCTCCTATCCAGTTGCGCCCTCTTTCGGTAAGTTGTACGATGCCGTAACGCTCTTTCGGCGCCAGGGTATCGTGCTGGATGAGCAGTGCGAGCCGGGCTGCCTGGTGGAAAGCGACCGGACGGGTATGCAGGCGGTGGATTCCGCATAAAGCGGCACTGTCGTTTTTTACCGAATAATCGAAATACAGGTCGTCGTATAAGTTCCCGCGCGGAATCGACAACCGGATTCCTTTGGCGCCGAAACGATTGTCGGTGTAAAAAGGAAAATAATGCGTTCCGGTAGTGTCGGGCGCCGGAAGGGTTTGCTTTTTTCCGGCGATGACAAAATCGAGGGTCGTTGCGTTGCCGTGCGAGTCGGCCAGCCTGTATCGCAGCCGGTAAGGGATTTCCCGGTCGACCGGCAAAACGCCGTTGTTCCGGGCTTCCATAAAACGGAGCCGGTTGCCCGGTTCGATAAAGCTTTTCATATAAAACGACTTCTTTTCGCGGTACGTGCCGTAGTCGGTATAGCTGTTGATATAGCGCCCTTCATCGAAAGCGTAGCGGTCGAGGTGGCTGTGAAACAGGGTCGAGTCGTTCACGGTGAGCCGGATATCCTTTACTCCGTAAATATTACTCGTGTTGTCCATATAGTCGTATGCTTTTACGGCGATGCCGATTTCGCCCCACGCCGTGAGAGGAGCCGACAGGGCGGGCTCACCGTTTTTGCCGGTTACCACCTGCACTTCCACCGGACGGCTTTTTCCGTTTACCACGCCGTTACCGTTCAGCGGATAAACCCGGATGCTCTGGATGCGGGGCGGGCGCGTGTCTTTGATCCGGTCTTTATAATATACCAGCGGGTCAAGAGGTTCTTCGGTAGGCGTGTCGCGGATTTCGAAATGGAGATGCGGGCCGCCCGAGCTCCCCGAGTTGCCGCTCAACGCGATTTGTTGCCCGGCTTTTACCGGAAATAACTCCGGCGGGAGCGTTAAATCGACCCGGAAACTTTCTTTTTCGTATTGCTGCGTTTTTACATACGCGGCAATCTCTTGGGTAAAGCGTAGCAAATGCCCGTATACGGTGGTGGTACCGTCGGGGTGGTCGATATAGAGGGCGTTTCCGTAGCCGAAGGGGCTTACGGAAATGCGCGAGATATAGCCGTCTTTAACGGCCCGCACCGCTTTGCCCGTGCCTCCCTGGGTTTTCAGGTCGAGTCCGGAGTGGAAATGGTTGGGCCGTAATTCGCCGAAATTGGCGCTCAGCAGGATGGGAATGTCTAACGGAGAGCGTAAGGTCTGGGCTTTTCCGGCGAAACAAACCGCCGTAAAAAAGAAAAGGTAAAGGAAACGATGCATGGTGTTTGGAATTTTGGATTCATTCGATGCATACAAACATACGCACAATCTTCCGGATATGCAACCCCGGCCGTGGCGGAATCCTTCCGGCTCCGCGGTTTATACGAACGGAGTGGATTCGTTCCGGCCGTCCGTCGGTTCATTGCTGCGGTTTTCCGGTGCGGCTACCGGCAAGCGGGCTGTTCGCTCCGGGCGTCCGTGTATCCGGTTGGTGCGAGTATGCGCAATTCGAGCAGAATCGGCAGGTGGTCGCTGTAGCCGCCTTCGTATTTGTAGCCGTAATACGTGCGTTTCGGACGGATTCCCCGGTAGGTTTTGTCTTTAGTAAAAAGAAAAGCGGGAGCGAAAAGGGTAGGAGAATGCGGTACGACATGTACCGAATGCAGCGTATCCAGCAAGGCGCCCGAAACGATAAACTGGTCTAAGCGGCTCCACTCGCCCTGATATTTATGCGAGCCTTCGCAGGGAAGCGTTACGGTGGGGTAAAAAAGGTTGTATAGCTTGGCCGGCTCGTAGGGAGCTGCCGGCGGCAGGGCTTGCAGTACGGCGGTTACGCTTTTATCGGTCGGGGTATCGTTAAAGTCGCCCATAATGACGATATGAGCCTGGGTGCGGATTGCGAACAGCGAATCCGTTTTTGTCTTGAGCATCGCAGCCGCCTCTTTCCGGTCGGGTTCCGAGGCCACTTCACCCCCGTACCGGGAAGGAAAATGGCATACGAACACATCCAGCGTGTCGCCGGAAACCACTCTTCCCCACACGTGCAATATATCCCGCGACCGTTTTTCCGCATGTCGGCTGAAACGGACGGGATACGAGGCGGAGCCGATCAGGGCGAACCGGTCGCGCCGGTACAACAAGGCTACGTCTATTCCGCGTGCGTCCGGGCTGTCGGTCATCCGGTAACGATAATGCCGGGTATTGAGCGGCGTGCGGGCGAGCAGATGAATTAACACCGAGTCGTTTTCCACTTCGCATAACCCCACCAGGGCTGGCGTATCCCATTCGCCGGCCGCCAGGATTACTTTGGCTATTTGCTGCAATTTGCGGTAATAACGTCCCGGTGTCCAGTGCCGGGCGCCTTCGGGAAGGAATTCGGTGTCGTTTTTGCCCGAGTCGTGCCGGCAGTCGAACAGGTTTTCTACGTTGTAACTCATTATCCGGAAGCCGGGCTGGCCGGCGGCGGAAAAGGAAAGGATAAAACAGACCGGGAGAAGAATCGTTATTTTCATAGTTAAACGGATAAAGGTAAATACGGAAACGGAACGACGGTAAGAAGAAGCGGGGCGGACAGCGAACAAAACGCGAAAACGCCGCTGCCGGATCGGTTACGTTATTCCGCCGGATCATAAAAGAATAAACCCGGGAACGAAAAACCAGAGAGACGGAGATTCGTCTGTATCCGATCTTTCGCTCCTTCGCGTTTATTCTCTTGGCCGTACATTCGTCCGGGTTGCTTTGTTTCCGTGCGGACGTCTGTCGCTTCAGTTAGGAACGGGCCGGCCGCTTATTTTTCTTCCGGAATGCTTTTCAGTATTTCCAGCAGGTGCTTCCACCACAAATCCACCGTTTCGATTTCGATACGCTCGTTGGGCGAATGCACGTCGCGCAACGTAGGGCCGAACGAAATCATATCCAAGTGCGGATACTTTTCAAGGAACAACCCGCATTCCAGGCCGGCGTGAATCGCTTTGATAGCCGCTTCTTTACCGAACAGCTTCCGGTACGTATCCTGGGCGATTTTCATGATGGCCGAATCCGTGTCGGGCGTCCAGCCCGGATACCCTTCCGTGAATTCCACCTCGGCGCCTGCCAGCAGGAAAACGGCTTCCACCATGCCGGCCACTTCGATTTTGCGCGATTCCACCGAGCTGCGCTGGCTGGTACCCACTACGATGCGGTTACCCTCTTTCATTTTTACCGAAGCGAGGTTGGTCGAGGTTTCCACCAGGTCCGGAATATCCTGGCTCATGCCCATCACGCCATGCGGACAAGCCATGAGGGCGAATATCAGGTTGTTGGCGGTTAATTCCGGAATGCAGGTGGCGGGGCGGTCGACGGATTGCATCGTGATGGAAACGTTCGGGTCGACATGCTTCAACTCGTTTTCGATGTCGGCGGCGAACCGGTTCAACGCGATTCTCACCGCTTCCTTTTCGTCGCCCGGGATACAAATCACGGCCGATGCCTCGCGCGCGATGGCGTTATGCAGGTTTCCTCCGTCGATGGAGCATAAATCGAAGTCCATGTCGCTGAGCCGGTACAGGAAACGGGCCAGTATCTTGTTGGCGTTGCCGAGCCCTTTGTGGATTTCTCCGCCGGAGTGGCCTCCGTTCAACCCTTTCACCTCGATTTTGAAACACAACCCTTCGGCCAGGGGCTGGGGCTCGTAGGTAAACGTGGCCAGCGTGCCTTTCCCGCCTGCGCAGCCGATAAAGATTTCTCCTTCGTCTTCGCTGTCGAGGTTCAGCAGGATATTACCGGTCATAAACCCTTCCTGCAGGTTCGATGCGCCGGTAAGCCCCGTTTCTTCGTCCACCGTGAAAAGGCATTCCAGCGGCCCGTGCTCGATGTCGTCCGATGCCAGAATGGCCAGCTCGGCAGCCATGCCGATACCGTTGTCGGCGCCTAACGTGGTTCCGTCGGCTTTCAGCCAGTCGCCCTCGATAACGGTGCGTATCGGGTCGTTGTCGAAATCGTGTACCTTATCGTTGTTCTTTTCGCACACCATATCCATGTGCGACTGTAAGATAACCACGGGCACGTGTTCCTTGCCCGGAGTAGCCGGTTTCTTTATCAGGATATTGCCGCACGCATCTTTTTTAAGCTCCAGCCGGTGCTCGGCAGCGAATGTTTCCAGATACCGGATGATTTTTCCTTCCTTTTTGGAGGGACGCGGCACTTGTGTAATCTCGTGGAAATACTTCCAAACGATAGTCGGCGATAAATCGGTAATGTTCATACTATTATAGAGTATTATAATTAAGGCCTCTTTTTTACGCGGATTGTTAAGAAAGTACGTAATAAAAAGACCGGGTTTGAAAAAATATGGAATAAAATAAGAAATTCATGCGTTATACCACGTGAAACGCTTATATTTGCGTCCGCGAAGACCGGGCAGCCCGGAGCGCAGCCTGTCTTCTTTACGAAACAAAGATAGTGCAAACCGAGAGCAG
>DBGBSM010000164.1:0-5686 GCA_048468815.1 Parabacteroides sp. | reverse complement strand
CCAGCCGATTCCACAAATGATATTTCGATTTTCCGGCCACGCGCGGGAAATGGCGTACCGGCAACTGCATCATCCTTCCGTGCTGCAACTGGATAAGCGCCGGCAGGAAACGGTGCATCCCCGTGAAAAAGGGGATGCGTTTGGCGTACTCCGTCCACATAATCTTGAGCGGGCAACCGGTATCGCGGGCGCCGTCGTGCGTCATCATCCGGCGGAAGCCGTTCGCGATGCGCGACGAGAGGTTCTTTACCAAGCTGTCTTTCCGCCCGGTTCGGATGCCCGTTACCAACTGGTACTGGGGCGCATACTCCAGTAACAGGTTGAAATCCTGGGGCGAAGTCTGCAAGTCGGCATCGATATACCCCACGTACTTAGAGAACGTCTGGTCGATGCCCGCTTTCAAGGCGGCGCTCAGGCCGCCGTTGTGCGCGAGCGAAAGGTAAAACATGGCGGGTTGCCGGGCGCATATTTCCCGGATTCGCTGCTCGCTGCCGTCGGTGGAGCCGTCGTCGACGAACAGGATGCAACTCTTTACCCGGGCGGTTTGCAGGAAAGAGGCCAATTCTTTCTCTAAGCGCTCCAGGTTACCTTCCTCGTTGTAAACCGGTACTACGACCGTCAAGGCATATTCGCCGCTTTTATTCATATCTGTTTTCGTGATGATGGGTAATCGAAACCTCCGCTTTGTTCCTTTCCGGGGCGCTGCCGGTCGCGGTTCCGTATCGTTTCTTTTTTCCGGGGCGTTCTTTTTCTTTCCGAAAAAAAATAAGACAACCCGGGTACAGCAGCAAGCCTGCTTTAATTCGGCTCCTCGGTGCCCGCTGGCAGTCTGCGCTTCGGCTTGCCGTACAACAGCAAGCCCCTTTCGGTTCGGCCGGATTGTCGCGTCTCTCCGCCTTCGGGATGCAAAAGTAAAAAAAAGAGTAAAGATAAATCACGGTTTTGCCCGTTAATTTATCCTTACTCTTCATCGGGAGATGCTTTTACCTTATTTTCACTCAGAAAGAGGCGGCCTCTTGGTATAGAGCCCTGGGTTTGTTCGCTAAAAATGGCATTCCGCTTACGGAAGACCCCGAACACGCTCCTTCCGGCAACTACCCGTATCCGATGGAAGGCGCATTCGCCTTTTTTCGAAGCGCTCTGTGCCTACGCAGTGGAAACCGCTTCGTGCGTACGCTGAAGGTTCGCCTCTTTTTCGAAACGCTCTGTGCCTCCGTGCCTCTGTGTTCCGTTCTTCTGTCGGAAATCCGTTTTTGTTATGTACTATGGTTCCGGCCTAACCGGAGCATAGCCCGCCGCTTCGCGCTGTACGTTACAGCAAGCCGTCTACCAGGCTGCTGATGAAATCCAGTTCGGCCGGGTCGAGCGCCACGTCGGCGGCCGCGGCGTTTTTAATAGCCTGGTCGGCATTGCGGGCGCCTGCGAGTGCCACGGTGATGCCGGGTTGCAGTACCGTCCATTTCAGTACGATTTGCGAGAGCGTAGCCTTCTTATCGTCGGCCAGCGGTTGCAGTTTCTTCAGGAACTCATCCACCCGCGTGATGTACTCGTCGGTAAAATACGGGCTGTTCTGCCGGTGGTCGCCCTCGGCGAATTTGTGTCCGGGGCGGATTTTACCCGTAAGCAAGCCGCCTTCCATCGGGCTGTAAGCCAGTACGCCCATGCCGTTCTCGATGCAGTAGTGGATGGCTTCCATGTGGTCGTCGCGGGTAACCATGCTGAACGGTATCTGGTCGGATACGATGGGCATCGTTTGCAGCGCTTCGGCCATCTGCTGCTCGTTGTAGTTGCATACGCCGCCGTAGCGCACCTTACCCTGGTCGATGAGTTGCTGTACGGCTTCGAACGTTTCGGAAATCACGGTGGTGTTATCCGGCCAGTGAATCTGGTACAGGTCGATGTAATCGGTGCGGAGCCGGCGCAAACTGTCTTCGCATTCCTTGATGATGCTGTCCTTGCCCGCATATTTGTATATTTCGATGTCGTTTCCCTGGTTGTCTTTGCTCTTGAAAGCGAATTCGCCCGCCTTGCGGTCCCACAGCATCCCGAACTTGGTAAGAATCTGTACCTGGTCGCGGGGCACGTTCTGGATGGCTTCGCCTACGATTTCCTCGCTTTCGCCCTGTCCGTAGATAGGAGCGGTGTCGATGGCGGTTACACCGGCCTGTATCGAGGTGCTGATGGCTTCGATGGCGTCTTTGCGGTCGGTTTTCCCCCACATCCAGCTCCCGATGGCCCAGGTTCCTAACGTAATCACGGGTAATTCCAGTTCGGAATTGCCTAATTTTCTATATTCCATAACTTTACTGTTTTAATTGTTTGGTCAATCCATTGCTTCCTATTCTCACTTTAATAATAACAAGCGAGTTGCCGATAGGCTTAGGCGAGGTGGTTAAAGAATCTAAACTCGGCGGCCGATGCGGTACTTCCGGCTCCTTTTCCCTATGCATTTTTCAGGCGCTCTTTATGGATAAATACGACGTCTCCGTTTTTGACTTTCTGTTTCTTCATACCTCCGGCGTTGCAGGTAAAAATCGCCTTTGCTTCCGTCAACCGGTTCAACCGGGTGGCAGATAAACCGAAGCAGAACCGGATAACCGACGATAATTTCAGTCCGAAATCGAAAGAAGTCCGTATCTTAAATGCGATTTCCGGCAGGTCGTCGTCGCTACTTACTATCTCTTCTATCGACACAGGCTCGTGCAGTATTTCGTATTCCACCGTGCTATAATCCAGCTCTACGCTATTCTTTTTCGCTATTTCGGGCGAAAAAGCGTACTCCCATGCCAGGCGTTTGTCATTCCCCGAAAACTTGGAAAACAACTCCTTTTCAATCAGTTCGGATTTCGTACGCGACAATATCGTTAAATTATAGGTGCTGTCGCATTCCGTACACCGGTATATCAACCATACATCCGTGTTCCTTTTCTGTGAATTCATTCTGAACTTTTCACTGCAATAAAACCGGTCGCCGTTGCAGCGGTTACATTTTCGTTTGAGGGTAGGGGTGCTTTTAACCCTTATTTCCCATATATATTCTTTTTTCATTCTTAGAAGCTGTTTAAATTTTATTTGTATGAGCCCTTCCGTAGTGATATAACAGTAGCCGCACTGTATTGCAGTGAATAAAAAGCCTAAGGAGGCCATAAACCGCCTTAATGCATGCTACCGACCGGAACGGACGATACGGTGAAGAATAAGTAAGGACATGAAAAAACCGGTTCGGGAAGGATTACCCGAACGAAAAAAGCGGCAGCCTGTGGTTTGTGAGGCTGCTATTAAGCCAGTATAAGTCTGAGAATTGTTTTCAAAATGTAACTATATAGGATTTCCGAAGGCAAATATAACCCTTCTTTTTGAAATACGCCGTGGCATCGGAAGGAAAATTCGTATCTTTTTTCCGGAATCGGTTGGGATAAGGAAAGTGTCGTAAAGACGTAAATCAGTGTGGTTTTGTTTCTTTTTGCTCGATTATTAGCCAAAAATAAAACGTGTACTTGGCGTAAAAAATCCATTTCGGCGCGTTTTTCCTAACTTTAGCACGTTTTTGGGGAAAGAAAATCGGCTTTTCAAAAAAGCATGCTGATGTTTTTTCCAATTCATGCTGAAGAAATTTAAAAACATAAGCATGTTTTGAAAAAAAGCGTAGCATGAATTTTGTTAACAAACGTATATTTCTTTCCAAAAGGGAAGGAAGAAGAAAATAACGCACTCAATACGGACACAATTAACTACTCTTATACTTATTTAGGATGCCGAATACCTACCAAATCAGAACACCACATAGACACCCAACTATTCACAATCCAAAATAAAAGAAATACTTACCATCGCTATCCCATCCATATTAAAAGAAAAACTCCGATTTCCCTGTCTTTTTATCAAACCTGAATTTCCTGTAAACCGCGCATTTCCGAGCAACCCCGGGAAGCGAGGCAAATAGCTCATTCTCGTACGGGTTGTTTTGACAAAATGACATTTTGCTATTTTACATTTTTTCCTCCGGAAATATCCGCATACGCTGCCAGGCTCTCCCCTCCGACGGAAACGGACGGTGTTTCCCGCAGCACGCCGTTCGGAAAGCCGGAGAGGCGCCGGCTCCGCTATCCGGCGCGAAGGCAAGGTATAAACGGGGAAAAACGCGCGCAACCGCTTTTAACGAAGCACTGCCCGGCCGAATAAAAACCGGCGGTTCGGGATAATCATCTGCGTGAGGTTGAACGCTTTCATTATTTTTTTCTTCCCCCTTTTGATTTTACATACAGCCATATCGTCGCCCAGCACGTCGGTTACCAGCAACACGCCGATATTTTTCCGGACTCCGTTCTCACCGCCGAGTTGCCCGGCATACACATCCAAATACTGGCCGGTGCGTATTCCGTGGGCGAAACCGAGATTTACATATACCTCTTCAGCAACGCCTTTTACATTCTTTTCCACTTGCAGCAAGCTGCCTTCTATTTTAAAATTCTCCCGTACGAACGCATCGATTTCCGGGGCCATCCGGAGTATCGCCTGCCCGATAGCCGCTTCGGGCGTACAACCGGTCAACCCCGAATACGTGTACGAACGGGTTAATTGTACCGTACCTTCCGACAGGTTTTTCACCTTCAACGCGAACGCCAGGTCGACCTCGTAATAGGCCGTACCGTCGGCGGCATGCCTCCCGGCCACCTCCAACGTGCGGACATGTCCGGCAACTACGTACGTCGCCCCCGCATGCAGAAGCATCCGTTCCCGCACGGTTATATCGTTCCAGAAAGCCCCGCTCGTTCGTTTTTCTGCTTCTACCTGCAAACCGGGTTCGGAGCCGGCATCTTTCAAGCTTACCCGGCCGGTTCGCGCCATACATTCCATGATTCCCTTACGCAAACAAGCTACCCGGTTGTACCCGATGCCCGACGCGAAAGTAAAATAATCTACAAATACCGCTTTTCCATGTTCCGGAACATTCCTTATCTGTTGGCCTGCTCCCGGAACCATACATAGTAAAAGCATCAGTGTTAACAAAATCCTGCACATAACCTTTTCTGTTTTTAATTACCCTATCGCCGTTTTGGCTGTCCGACAGGGGGGATACGGGCGGACGCGGCGACTGTGTATACGGTTCGTTTGCGGCGTCGCACCCCGCCTGCGCATTCCCGCTGCCGGGAAACCTGCGTTATTTTCCTCGTTTACCTTTTATTTTTATCCGAGTTCTTTCAGAACTAAGCTACTTGGATGCAGCGAAGATAAAAAAAGTTGCACAAACCGCTTGTTTTCGGACAATAAATTTTTGTGTTTTAACATTCTTGAACCCTTTTCCCTCCTTTACTTATTTTTTTATTCGTACGACACCTTTCAGAGCGCCTTTTTTTACCATAGTTCTGAAAGAACTTCTGATTTTATTTCCTCTTTTTTCATTCCTTTTTTTTCTTTCAACACAAAACAACAAACGGGCAGCCGGTTATTACAAACCTTTTTCCGACCTTTGTTCGGCTGAAAAAGATAGGAAGCGCTCCGGTAGATTCCGAAAGGGGCTTTGCTTCTGTGCCCGGCTTGCACTACTTTTCTTCGAAAAGAGAAGATAGGCGGCGCCTCGACAAAATCAAAATGGGGCTCTGCTTCTGTCCCCGGCTTGCACTACTTTTCTTCGAAAAGAGAAGATAGGCGGCGCCTCGGCAAAATCAAAATTGGGCCCTGCTTC
>DBGBSM010000163.1:0-5719 GCA_048468815.1 Parabacteroides sp. | reverse complement strand
CAGCTTGTTCTTCCGACGGTTCGGAAGAGAGTACGATGGGAATTAGCGACCAGGAACTGCAAGCGGTCGCCGAAACACCTTTTTCGGTAGTATTGAAAGCGTTAAACAGCGAAGGCGTCGACGTTACCACGCAAGGCGAAGTGGAAAACGTAGCCTTGTTCGTATTCGACGCACAAAACGATTTCGTCAAGCAAATTCAGGTAGGCGAATCGGCTCTGTTGCAACGGCAAAGCATCGATATTGCTTGTCCCGGTACCGACCGTATCACGGTGATTGCCTGGGGCGGCGTTTCGTCCGAGAGCGTAGAGGTGAGCGCGTTGAGTCCGGCCAACATTATTTCGGAGCTTCAGGTCGCATTGAAACAAAACGACGGTGTGGCTCACGTGCCCGGCGATTTATTTTACGGCCAGGTTACTGTAAACCGTTCCGTCACCAAGGCTCCGCAGCAGGAATTGAAGCTCGAAAGAAAAGTATCTTCCGTTTCTCTTACCACAAAAGGATTGGTTAAATATTTCGGTACTACCGACGGGAATTACGAATACCGGGTTCGCAGTTCGAAAAGCGCTTTCAATTATAAAGGCGAATTGATTGGCGAACAAGCCGAATATATTTTTCCGGCTTCATTCGATAAGAACGGTAAGTTGGTGGCCGATACCCAGCCGGTTTTACCGGCCTCTAAGATGGTAATAGAGCTTTATAAAGACGGGAATTTGCTTTATTCGGCCGAAAACGACCAAAATGGAGAAATCTTGGCTGCAAGCGCCGGAAAACAAATGAATTATGTTTTTAACTATAATGAGACTGTTTCTGTGCAATTGGTAGTAACAGCTTGGAATACAGTAGTTAAATATGTAACCGTAAGTTAATAGACCCTAAATTTTATATGCTATATTTAAAGTTGCGGACATTCGGTTTATTCCGGATGTTCGCTCTTTTTTTTGCTACACTCCCATGATTGTGATAGGAATACAATGCATAATGATAGGAATACCTGTTATTGAAAAGGTTGATAGATTTGCCACTGTGTGATAGGAATGCCGCCGATGTGATAGGAATAGCTTTGCGGTGAAATGAATGGCCCGGTTGTGATAGAAATAGCTATGCAGTGATAGGTATGCCGGGATGCTGCGGGTTGCCGGAAGTGAGTGCATGTGGGAAAAGGTGGGAGATTCAGGTTATGAGCGAAGCGGGGAGAAGCCTTCGCAAGAAAAGTTACTTTATTCCGGTTTCTTTCCCAAAAAACAAATCGGACCTTCCTTATAAACAGGTAACCGGAATTCGAAAGTACTTCCCTCGTTCACACGGGAAGAAACCGAAATATCGCCGCCCATCCGGGTTACGATTCCTTTGCAGATGGCCAGTCCGAGCCCGATACCTTGCTTGTGTCCTTTCAATTGTACGAACCGGCTGAATATCTTTTTCTGTTCTTTTTCCGGAATTCCGGCTCCCGTGTCGGTAACGTAGAAGCGAATCCATTCGCCTTCCGCACAGTATCCGAAACGGATGCTACCTGCCTGCGTATGTTTAAGGGCGTTCGTCAGCAGATTGATTAAAACCTGGGTAAGGCGCTTACTGTCGGTATGCAACCGGACGTCGGGCGCTTCGTCTAAAATGAGTTCCACTTGGGGGCTGACCCGTAGGCGGAGGGTATGGTATAAGTCGGCCACTACTTCCGGCAAGTACGTGTCGGTGTAGTTGAAAGTAAGCATATTCGCTTCGATTTTCGACAGGTCGAGCACGTCGTTAATCAAATGCACTAAAAACTCGTTGTTCGTTTTAATCAGGTCGAGGTAATGCCGGCGTACTTCCGGGTCGGTTTCGATGGAAAGCAAATCGGAGAAGCCCACGATGGCATTCAGTGGCGTACGGATGTCGTGCGTCATATTCGCCAGGAAAGTAGATTTCATTTGGTCGGCGTTTTGCGCTTTTTCCTTTTCCCGGATTAAGTTTTTTTCTTTTTCCGAATGTTCCTGGTTATCGATAATGTATCCTACGATTAAGTCGGGATACTCCGGGTCGTCCTGGTGATGCCCTTTCCCGATTACCTCGTAACTCCGGTATTCGCCCGCGTCGTTTTTAAGTTTGAAAACGGTGGAATACTCTTCTAATTTGTCTTTCTTTATTTTATTAAACAGGTAGAAGAAATCCGTACGGTCGTCGGGGTCGCGTAGAATCGAAAGGGCGCGGCAGATATACTGGTTCTTTTGAAGCAGTCCGTTGGTTGCTCCGTAAAACTGGAAACAATGATTGCAGTTTATTTTATCGCATGTACGGAAACGCTCGAAGTTGAACGAATATACGGTAACCCGGGTATTTTGCAGAGCCAGCTCTATCATTTTGTGGCTTTCCGACAATTGGGAACTCAACACTTTGTTTTCCGTTTCTTTTTCGATGGTGCGTTCTTCCAATTCTTTTATGCGGGAGTCGTCCGGAGTGTTCTCCCGGCTGCCGGCTGCGTTTGCAAAGAGAATGTAGCCCGATGGGCGGCTTTCCTCGTCGAAAGCCGGGTAAATCGTCAGCCGGCAGGGAACGGTCAGGCAAATGCTCCGGCCGTTATGCAATGCTTCTTTTTGGAAAGAGGAAAGAAAAGCGGAGTCGAAGAGGTTGGCTGTGCAAAGCATAGCTAACGCCTCGGCAGGCACACACTTATCCGCCGCTTCGTTCGACTGGATAAAACGGCCGTCCCTGTCGTACAGGATTCCCCCTGCCGGATTAGCGAGGAAAAAGCTCCTCGTCAACGAATCCAACGAATCCAACGAATTAATGGCTGGCATAGGTATCGGGTGTTAGCTATTCAAGGCGAAAAATAAGGATTATTTCGGATATACCTGTCGTTGTTCTCCTGTTTTTTTACGGAGAAACGAAAATTTAAATGTAATTTGGAAGATGCTTCTTTCCGTTCTTCTTTCGCCGGGGTAAGAAAGAACGGGAAGCGGACGGAAATTGGTGCCAATCAATTTGTTCGGCCGGCTCCACGAGTGTGCGGAATACGGCCCGGATAGCACTCCCTGCTTATTTTAACGCTTAGGCAAGAGAGGTTTGCACCTCTTGGTGATAGATTCGCCTGTCGTGGCGAAACGAAGTGCGGTAACTTGGTAGGATTGCCTATTAAGATAGAGAGAACTACCTATTTAATGAAAAGGACCGGCGTGCGTATCTTTGCAAAAAAATAGTAGGCCGGAGATGACAATGTATACATGCTTCAATAAAAAACGACTTCCGCTTCTTTTTATCCTGTTAAGTGTACTGGGGCTCGGATTGGTTACGGGTTGCGTGAAAGAAAACCTCGACGCCTGTTACCAGGTGGTTATAAAGGTAGTGAACCTGAACGGCGACGAAATAACCGGGTCGGGCGATGTTTCGCATGCTACGCTTTTTGTTTTCGACCGCGACAGTACTTTTCTGGAAAGTATAGCGGTAGACAGGGAGGTGATTGTAAATAAGCGTCCGGTGGTATTGAATTATCCGGTCGACCGTCCGTTGCACCTGGTGGCTTTCGGCGGTACCGTTCCGCTGGAAACGAAGCAGGCGGTACCGGAGCTTACAGGTTCCGCTAAAATGAGCGACCTGAAGGTGCGGATGAAAGAAAGTAATAACGTGGCATTGCCGCCCGACGATTTATTCAGCGGGGTGGAAGACGTTACGATTAGCAAAAGCGATTTCCGTACATACGAAGTCGTTATCCGGAAGAAAGTTACGAAAGTGATTGTCCGCACCGAAGGATTCAGCCATATCCCTACCAAAGCGGTAACGGGATATTCGTTTCGGGTGCTGGATGTTCCCGGCGGTTTCGACTACCGGGGGGAGGGACTGGATGAAACGGCTGTGTACAATCCCGATTACCGCCTGATTGCCGAAAAGAACGTGTTGCTTTCCGATACGTCGAACGTAGTTCCGGACAAACGGATTTATGCTGAGTTTACGCGGCCCGACGGTACGACCGACCGGGTGGAAACCGACGACGATAACGAGCCCTTTATACCGAAATTAGGTGAAAACCTCACGATTGTTTTCGTATACGGGCCCGACGGAACGCTGTCGTGCCGTACGGAGGTTACGCCCTGGGGAGCGGGCGACGATCAGAATATCGAGTTTTAAATCAGTGAAGGAAACAAGTTATGAAATCGAATACGTTAGGAATCGGCTGGTTGGTGTCTGTTTTATTTTTTGCAGCTTGTTCGGGCAATTCGGACGAGCCGGCTCCCGTATCTGTTCCGACGGACGCCCGGGTTACGATTGCCGTAAAGGCCCAGTCGGCGGCTACTCGTGCGGCTGTCGACCCGAACGCACAAGCGGGCGAAATAAATATCAACCGGCTTACCGCTTTTATTTTCAATGAAGACGGTACGGAGTTGCTGGGTTCGAAAACCGATACGGTGGGTTCGGCCGACGGGGAAGGTAAAATACTGGATGTTCCGGCCCGCTCGGTGAAAGCTCGGATTGTCGTAGTAGCCAATGCGCCGGAACATGCTTTCGATGGGGTGCAAACCTTGGGGGATTTCCGGGAAATGCAGGCGGAGTTGCCGTCGCAAACGCAACAAAACCTTACGATGAGCACGCCGGAAATCGTAACCGACAGCCCATTGGCCAAAGACGATAATTACATCGGATTCGGCGGGGTGGATAATGTGAACGGCTTGGGTACGCCGCTCGCCCTTACCCGTATTGCAGCCCGTATCGACGTAGCGAAAATAGCGGTCGATTTCAAGGGAACCGAATTAAACGGCCGTACGGTGCGTGTCGACGGTATGTACCTGGCGAAAGCCAAGTCGGCTTCGTTATATGCCAGCGCCGACCATTGGGGGGCGGTCGAGGTAGCCGGCAAGCTGGTATACGGCACGGGAGCCGAGCAGGTAGCGGGTTTGCTTTCGGGCGTCGAGCAACCGGCGGATTATTTAAGCCGGATACCTTCGGGGATGACGGTGCAGGAAAATGCCCCGGTAAAGAATGCCTGTTCTTTTTATACGTTCGAGAATAAAGCCGATGCTGCCCATACTACGCTGGTAGTGAAAGCGACTTTGCTGGCCCAAAGTCCGTGGAAGGCGCAGGAGCGGTACTTTACGGCGGTCGTCAATCCCGACGGAAAGGCGCTCCGGTACGACCACGATTACATCCGCCGCAATTATGTATACCGGCTGAATATCACGTTTACGGGGAAAAGTTTCCCGGATAACGAATACGATGTGGCCGATTTGCGGGTAAGCATCAGCGTGGCTCCCTGGAACACGGTGCTCGTAACGCCGGATTTGGAATAATCCGGCGATTTTTTTTCTTTATAGGGGTATAACCGGTTCGAGCCGAGCGAATAAAAGCCGGTGGTTATCCTTTGTTTTTTCTCATTCTTCGCATTTGTTGATACGTTTACCTCTCTTAATACTTCTACCGCTTGTTTTTGAGAGTTATACCGGTGCGGATAACGGTTCTTTCCTCTCTACTTTTGCAAAGTGAAACGAACAAGAATACGAAACATTTAATTTAGATAGAAATGAAATTGAAACATGCATTTTTGGCAGGATTGGCTATTTGCGCCTTTGCTGCCTGCTCGAACGAGAACGAACCGGAAGAACTGAATAACGGTGCTCCCGCATCGTTGGCCATCAAGGTGGTAAATCCGGTTACCAAAGCGGCTACGGAAGCTGCCGGAAGCGCTTCGGAAAGTAATATCGCCGATATTTACGTAGCGGTTTTCGATGCGGCCGGTAACTTTATCGCCTATAAG
>DBGBSM010000162.1:0-4573 GCA_048468815.1 Parabacteroides sp. | reverse complement strand
CCGTTTTATCCGCATAGATAATCGCCCGTGACGAATTTACCAATAAGCCGCACATATCGTTCATCCCGTATTCGGCTACTTCCTTCAGGCTGCCGCCCTGTGCGCCTACGCCGGGTACGAGCAGGAAATGGTCGGGTGCGTATTTCCGGATGTCGAGGAACATCTTTCCCTGGGTAGCGCCTACCACGTACATCATTTGCTCGTCGGTAGCCCAGGTTTGGGAAGTACGAAGTACTTTCTCGAACAACCGTTCTCCGTCTTTATCTTCGGTAAGCTGGAAATCGTGCGAACCCTTGTTGGAGGTGAGTGCCAGCAGAATCACCCATTTCTCCGGATAAATCAGAAACGGCTTTACGCTGTCTTCGCCCATATACGGCGCTACGGTAACGGCGTCCACGCCCGTATAATCGAAAAACGAACGGGCGTACATTTCCGACGTATTCCCGATGTCGCCCCGCTTGGCGTCGGCGATGATAAACTGGTCGGGATACTGCTGCTTCAGGTAAGCCACCGTTTTTTCGAAAGCGGCCAGTCCTTTTACTCCTAAGCTCTCGTAGAAAGCCAGGTTCGGTTTGTAAGCCACGCAAAATTCGGCGGTCGCGTCGATAATCGCCTTGTTAAAAGCGAAAACGGGGTCTTCTTCCTGTAATAAATGGGAGGGGATTTTTTTTATGTCCGTATCGAGTCCTACACAAAGAAACGATTCTTTTTTCCGGATGTTTTCGAATAATTGTTGTTTGTTCATTGTACTCCGCGTAAATAAAAGAGATAAATAACGATTATAATTCCGATTCTTTCAGCCGCTCGGCGTTCTCGGCAACGATAAGCTGGTCGATAATGCCTTGCAGGTCGCCGTCGATAACAGCGGAAAGATTGTAAACCGTGAGATTGATACGATGGTCGGTAACACGTCCCTGCGGGAAATTGTAGGTGCGTATTTTGGCCGAACGGTCGCCGGACGATACCATTGTTTTGCGTTTGGATGCTATTTCGTCGATGTACTTCTGGTACTCCATATTATATATACGGGTACGCAGTTCGATCATCGCTTTCGCTTTGTTTTTGAGTTGCGACTTCTGGTCCTGGCATTGTACGGTAATGCCGGTGGGAATGTGTACCAGCCGGATAGCCGAGTAAGTGGTGTTTACCGACTGGCCGCCCGCTCCCGACGAACAGAACGTGTCTACCCGGATATCCGATTCCTTTACGTCTACATCGAATTCGTCGGCTTCGGGAAGTACCGCTACGGTAGCCGCCGACGTATGCACGCGTCCCTGCGTTTCCGTTTGAGGCACCCGCTGTACCCGGTGTACGCCCGACTCGTATTTCAGCGTACCGTATACACTTTCGCCCGATACTTCGAAAATAATTTCCTTATACCCGCCGCTGGTGCCTTCGCTGGCATGCGTTACGGATACGCTCCAACCCTTGGCTTCGCAATATTTCACATACATGCGGTACAAGTCGCCGGCGAAGATAGCCGCTTCGTCGCCTCCGGTTCCTCCCCGTATCTCGACAATGGCGTTTTTGTTATCTTCCGGGTCGGCCGGGATGAGCAATAGCTTGATTTCCTCTTCCAGCGAAGGGAGGCGGTTGGTGCAACTTTCCAATTCCTCCCGGGCCATTTCTTTCATTTCGGGGTCGGGCTCGGTATCCAATACCAGCCGGGCCTCTGCCAAATGGTCGAGTATCCGTTTGTATTCGTTGCGGGCGGCTACGATTTTTTCCAGATCGTGGTATTCTTTCTGGAGCTTTACGAACCGCTTCATATCGGCGATAACGGCCGGGTCGGTTATGAGCGTGCCTACTTCTTCGAAACGGCTGCCCAATCCGTCTAACTTTTCCAATAAAGAGCTTTCTGCCATGGATACCGGTAAAATCTGCTGTGTTACATGATTAATATACGAATGTGCCTTTTTCGCTCCGGATAATCAGTTCCTTTTTATCCGATTCTTCGATGCGTCCCACGATGCGGGCTTCGATACCGAACTGCGCGGCTATGCCGATTACTTCGGATGCATATTCCGGAGCCAGGTAAATTTCCATCCGGTGCCCCATGTTGAATACCTTGTACATTTCGCTCCATTCCGTGCTGCTTTGTTCCTGGATGATGCGGAACAACGGCGGGATGGGGAAGAGGTCGTCTTTTACCACCCGCACCCGGTCGACGAAATGCAGAATTTTGGTTTGCGCTCCGCCCGAGCAATGCACCATGCCGTGAATATGCGGGCGCAGCTTGTCGAGCAATACTTTGATTACCGGTGCGTACGTACGGGTAGGCGATAATACCAGTTTGCCGGCATCTATTCCCAGTTCTTCTATTTTGTCGGTGAGGCGCAACTTGCCCGAATATACCAGTTCTTCGGGCACCGCTGCGTCGTAGCTTTCGGGGTATTTGGCCGCCAGGTAGTTAGCGAATACGTCGTGGCGTGCCGAAGTCAGTCCGTTGCTACCCGTTCCTCCGTTATATTCTTTTTCGTAGGTAGCTTGTCCGTACGAGGCCAATCCCACGATTACATCCCCGGGCCGGATATTTTTGTTGTCGATTACGTCTGCCCGTTTCATGCGGCAGGTAACGGTACTGTCGACGATAATGGTACGTACCAAGTCGCCCACGTCGGCTGTTTCACCGCCGGTGGCATACGCATTCACACCCATTTCCCGGAGTTCGGCCAGTAGTTCGTCGGTACCGTTGATAATAGCCGAAATCACTTCGCCGGGAATCAGCAGTTTGTTGCGCCCGATGGTAGAGGAAACCAGGATATTATCTACCGCCCCTACGCAAAGCAAATCGTCGATATTCATAATGAGCGCATCCTGAGCGATGCCTTTCCACACCGACAGGTCGCCCGTTTCTTTCCAGTACATGTAGGCCAGCGACGACTTGGTACCGGCGCCGTCGGCATGCATGATGTTGCAGTACGCCGGGTCGCCGCCCAATATATCGGGAATGATTTTACAAAAAGCCTGCGGGAAAATACCCTTGTCTATATTTTTGATGGCGTTGTGCACATCTTCTTTCGATGCGGAAACGCCGCGTAAGTTGTAACGTTGATCGCTCATGGTTCTACTTTGTTTGGAGGGCAAAGGTAGTGCTTTTTTATCTATTTATCTAAGTTTTAATACATCTCCTTCTTCCGGCACGTAATCTTTGTCTTTTTTGTTCAGTTTGTAAAGGCTTTTGATGGTGATTCCGTAGCGCTGGGAGATGCCGTGCATCGACTCGCCCACCTGTACCACATGCTCGTAATACGGTTTGTCGGCTTTCTTTTTCTTCTTTTCCAGGTATACGATGTCCCCTTTTTGCAACGGATATTCCTGCGGCACCTCGTTGTATTTAATCAGCTTCTTTACGCTGAATCCCATATCCGAGGCGATTTGTGCAAACGAGTCGTTTTCGCGGGCCACCACATAAATCAGGTTATGCGTCCGGTACACGTTGCGGGGCAACTTCGAGGGCGCGGGCTTGGCGTTCGAACGGCCTTTTTTGCTCGAGTCGTACACATACAGTTCGTAATCCTCGATTACCTTGATCAGTTTGTTGGCATACGCCCGGTCGGTAGCGTAACCACATTTCTGGAGGCCGCGCGCCCAACCTTTATAATCTTTGATATTCAGTTTAAAAAGCCGTTCGTAGCGGCTCCGTTCCGCAAGGAAGCGGGAGTGGTCGGTATACGAGTCTTCCACCCGGCTGTATTTACGAAAGCATTCGCCCCGGCGGTCGTCGTCGTGGTATACTTTTTTGCCCCGCCAGTCGGAATGGCATTTTATCCCGAAGTGGTTGTTGCTTTTGCGCGCCAGCTCGCTCTGGCCGGCGCCCGATTCGAGCAGTCCCTGCGCCAGCGTGATGCTGGCCGGTATTTTGTATTTGTGCATGTGCGCTACGGCCAGGTCGCTGTATTGCTTGACGTATTTGTTGTACGACGCCGTCCGGCGCGCCGGTTGCATCGAGCAACATAGGAACAGAATCGCTAAAAGTACGGTATTGCGTGTAAATGAGTTCATTGCCGGTATTTCGGATTATGATTTTCCTCGCAAACTTAGCCATAATACTTAGGATATGCAAACGACCGAAAAATAAATTCCCGGTGCGGAACGAAATATTCCGTGCCGCTTTACGGTTTTGCCGTACTATTTTATATCTTTGGTTGCGAGAATCTTACGGATTGGAAAATAATCGGATATGGAAGAAAAAGAATGGAAAATCAAGGTAAGCGTCGTGCCGGAGTGCGAGCTCCCGGCCGGTGAGCGGGCGTTGGTCGAAGCGGCGCGCGAAGCCGCTTTGCAGGCGTACGCCCCTTACTCGGAGTTCCGGGTGGGGGCTGCCGCGTTGTTGGAAAACGGCGTAACCGTAACCGGGAATAACCAGGAAAATGCCGCCTATCCTTCCGGTATGTGCGCCGAACGGGTCGCTCTGTTTTATGCCGGAGCGCAGTATCCTGACGTACCGGTGAAAGCGCTGGCCGTGGCGGCTTGGCAAAACCGGGCGTTCGCCGAACGTATTTCACCTTGCGGCGGTTGCCGGCAGGTATTGCTGGAAGTCGAAAAACGGTACGGAAAGCCGGTTCAGGTG
>DBGBSM010000161.1:0-3243 GCA_048468815.1 Parabacteroides sp. | reverse complement strand
GTTCAGCGTACGTCCCCGCATAAAGGCCAGCGGAGCGATCTGGATTACGTTGTTTTCCATGTATTCCTTCAGCTTGGCCGCCGGTATCATTTCCTGCAACGCATCGTAAAGCGGTTGCAGGTAAGGGTCGAGCTTATCTTTCATCTCGCCGGGAAGGAACCCGAGCTTTTCGCCGGCTTCCACGGCCGGACGGCTCAGGATGATTTTCTTCACCTGCTTGCTTTTGAGCGCTTTTACGGCCAGAGCAATCGCCACGAACGTTTTCCCGGAACCGGCCGGCCCGGTAGCGAACACGAGGTCGTTCTTTTCGAACGCATCCACTAAATTCTGTTGGTTTTCGGTACGGGCCACGATGCTTTTCCCGTTCATGCCGTGTATAATCAGATTGGCCGGTTTCACGGCTGCCGGCACCTTTCCTTTTACAATGTCCAGTATCGCTTCTTCCGTCAGGAGATTGTATTCTTCGCAATACTTCTCTATTTCACGTATCTTTTTCAAAAAGGTTTCGGATTCTTCTTCTTCGCCGATTACTTTCATCACGTTCCCGCGCGCCACGATGCGGAGCTTCGGGAACAAGGTTTTAATCAGCTGCATATTAGCATTATTCACCCCGTAGAAAATAACGGGGTCAACACTTTCGAGAATATATATTCGTTCAATCATTCAATCTGTCTGCCTCACTTTTTAATTCATTCCCGAATTAGGAAGCAAGCCGGGAGCAGAAACAAAGTCAGTCTCCGTTCCGCCGAGGTGCAGCCTATCTTCGATTTCTTATTGGAAACAAAGATAGTGCAAACCGAGAGCAGAAACAAAGCTCGCTTTGGTTATGCCGAGGTGCAGCCTATCTTCGATTTCTTATTGGAAACAAAATTACGAATATTCTTTTAACCGCATACGGGTAGGGCCTTTATTTATAGCCGCTTCACCGTTAATCTTTCCGAAAACAAGCCGGCTCTTTTCGTTATGATTTTGTAATTCAAGCGAAAAGCGTAAATTTGCCCTCCGTTAAAAACAAAAAAACCGACATGAAATACAGCATTCGCCTCTTCTTCGCTCTCTTATTGCTGACTTCGATTTCCGCCTGCAACAGGAACCGCGGCGAAATAAAACCCATTCGCTACACCGGAAGCTACAACCGCGATTTCAACGATCAGAACAAGTTGCACCTGGCTCAAGCCAGAAAGGTAGGAATAAAGCCGGTCGCCTCGCGGGCCTCCGTGCGAAAAGCCTCTAAAAAAATGAAGGAGATTAAAACGAACGATTTGTACGAAGTGGAAGAATTGACCCATTCCATCCCTTTCCTGGTGCCCGAAGCGTACGACTTACTCGCCGACATCGGCCGGAACCTGCGCGACTCGCTCGAAAACCTGAATGCACCCGGATACAAATTATTGGTTACCAGTGTTACCCGTACGGAAGAGGATGTAAAGAAACTCCGTCGCCGCAACCTCAATGCTTCCGCCAACTCGGCGCACCGGTACGGCACTACGTTCGACATTTCGTGGAATCGGTATCCGAAAGCCGACGAAAACGACCGCAGAAGCCTTTCGCCCGACCAGTTGAAAATGGTACTGGCCTCCGTACTCCGGGATTTAAAAAAGCAAAAACGCTGCTACGTGAAGCATGAGCGGAAACAGGGCTGCTTCCATATCACAGTGCGGGAGCCGAAGGATTGAATCCTCTTTTTCCGGCCGGCTCGTAAGGAACAGTAAACCAAAAAAGCGAACCCTCCCCTACTTTCGACTCTACGCCGATACGGCCCCCCAGCCGGGTTACGATGGTTTCGCAAATCGACAAGCCGAGGCCGGTTCCCTGCACAAAGGAATTCAGCTTTACGAAACGGCCGAATATCTGTCCGAGCATGTCTTCCGGGATACCGCAACCGGTATCTTTTACAAAGAAATAAAGCTCTTCGTTTCTTTTTTCGTACCCGAACGTAATGCTGCCGGTTTCGGTAAATTTAAGCGCATTGGTCAACAAATTGGTAATTACCTGCGTAAACCGGTTTCGCTCGATTCGGATAACGCACTCGGACAACCGGTCGGTAAATTCTACTTTCACCTTTTTATCGCGGGCGCGTAACCGCATGCTTTGCTCGATTTCGGAAAGAAGCTGGTTGATATCCACGTCGGAATACACAAAATCCAGTTGTCCCGCTTCGATTTTAGCCAAGTCCAACACATCGTTCACCAGCCGGAGCAACAAGTCGTTGTTATTCTCGATGATTCTTATAAACTCTTTTTTTTCGTTCTCGTCTTCCGTTTCGCTCAACAGGTTGGAAAAACCGATAATCGCATTCAAAGGCGTACGTATTTCGTGGCTCATATTCGCCAGGAAAGCCGACTTCAGCCGGTTCGCCTCCTCTGCTTTTTCTTTTTCCAGCCTTTCCGCTTTCCGGCGCTCCCGTTCGCGGAACAGACGAATCCGCATGAAAGCAATCACGCCCAGCAGGAAGAAAATGCTGGCAGAGGCAAACAAATAAATCTTGTATTTTTGGTAAAAGGTAGGAGGCTGCTGGTAATAAACCGCACCTTTGGGATACAATACCGGCGATACGCCATGGCTTTCGAGATGCCGGTAATTCAAATAAACCTGCGGAATGCCTCCGTCTTGTCCGGGAATATCCCGCGGAGCGGTACCGCCCACGACCCGGCGCATAACCGAAATAAGCGTATTGCAAAACGTTTCCACCGAAATATAATACCCGCCGGCAAAGTTGGCTTTCCGGGCATCCAGGTCGGCCAGGGTAAAAACAGGACCGGCAGAAAAACCGTAAATAATCTTCCGGATGTTATCGCTGAGGTAACGGCTCTCGCCGGTATACGCCATATTAAACCAGGAATAGTAAATAATACCGGTTTTATCGCTGTAGTGCTTTATCGTATCCAACAGTTTCTCGGTGGTTATATCGTCCGAGCTCAGCACTTCCAGTTCCAACTCCGGGAATTTCCGCTCCATAGCCTGTTCCACAACTTCGCGGGCATACTTGCTTACATACCGGTTATCGCAGATAAAAGCCACTTTATCCATACCCGGCAGTAACGATTGCATCAGGCGGATATTCTCTTCGATAAAAAACGGATAACGAATGGTAGTAACATTGTAACCACGCAATTTTTCCGCAGCCGGCACCAAACTGCCGGGAACCATACTCCGGCTAAGCAAATCCTCGGTGCGGGCAGGCATGAATGGTTGCGAGTAACAGATTATTTCCGGAACATCCTTCCATTCGGCATCGGCCAA
>DBGBSM010000160.1:0-17274 GCA_048468815.1 Parabacteroides sp. | reverse complement strand
AAATTATTGACATTGAAATACTCTCTTTAAGTAAAACTCAAAAACAATTATAAGAACAATAGGTTTATAGCAGTGAAAGGATATGCGACTCCAGCGTGCGCAGGTCGATAGTCCATAATCGCCCCGCCAGTAACTCCCCGTAGCCGCAAATCAGTTTCAGCACCTCGTTCGCCTCCACGCATCCCACGATACCCGGCGTTACCCCCACCACTCCTTTCGGCGGCGGAGGCATCCTACGCATTTCTTCTTCCGAAGGATATAAATCGCGGTACGTAGCCCCCTCGCCGGGAGGATAGTTAAACACCGACACCTGGCCGTCGAGTTCGGTAATCGCCCCGTACACATACGGCTTGCCCAGTCGCACGCATACGTCGTTAAGCAGGTAACGGGTGGCAAAATTATCGCAACCGTCGGCCACGATGTCGTAGCGGGCAATCAGCTCCGCCGCATTCTCTTCCATGAGTCGTACCGGATATGCCTCCACGCAGATGTCGCCGTTCAGCGCCAGCAACCGCTCCCGGGCATGCAATGCCTTCGGTTCGCCCACCTGGCGTTCGGTATAAAGCACCTGCCGTTGCAGGTTGGTAACGCTTACTGCGTCATCGTCCACAATGCCGAGCCTGCCTACGCCTGCTCCCGCAAGATAAAGCGCCAGGGGCGAGCCTAATCCGCCCGCCCCTACGATGAGTACCGACGCCTCGCGCAGCTTTTGCTGGCCGGCTTCTCCGATTTCCGGCAAGATGAGTTGCCGTTGGTAACGTGCGTTCATCGGTCGAATACCTGGTCCCAGTCCTTGTATACCGGCTCGCGCCCGAGCAATCGTAAGTCGCGCTCCACTTCCACGGCTGTGCGGTTATCGTTTACCGCGAATTGTTCCAATGCCTGCGGGTAGGTGTAATATCCCCCCGGCTCCGTTTTGCTTTCGGCGCTCATGGTGGTTACCCCCAGCGTGGCCATGTGGTTGCGGAACGAGGCGCTTTCGCGCGTGGAGTACGAAATATCCACATCGTGGTCGAAGATGCGGAACGCGAATGTGAGTTGCGCCAGCTCCCGGTCGCTCATCACCACGTTCGGCTGGAAATGCCCTTCCGACGGGCGCATGCGCGGGAAGTTCACGCTATACTTCGTTTTCCAGTAATGCTTTTGGAGATAACGCAAGTGGTGCGCCATCATGGTTACGTCGGTGCGCCAGTCTTCCAGGCCGATCAGTACGCCCATGCCGATTTTGTGTACGCCCGCTTGTCCCATCCGGTCGAACCCGTTTACACGCCATTCGAATTTCGACTTCATGCCGCGCGGATGGTAGGTTTTGTAGTTGGCCCGGTTGTACGTTTCCTGAAAGCAAATCACTCCGTTCAACCCTGCATGGGTAAGCCGTTCGTACTCTTCCGCCTTGAGCGGCATCACTTCGATTTGGAGATTCGAGAAGTAGGGACGTGCCAGTTGCAACGCCCGCTCGATGTAATCTACCCCGGCGGCGGCCGGGTTCTCGCCCGTTACCAGCAGCAGGTTCTCGAACGGCCCCAGCCGTTTGATGGCCTCGTACTCGGCCACGATTTCCTTTTCCGTCAGGATGACCCGCGGAATCGGGTTGTTGTGCTGGAACCCGCAGTAAATACACGAGTTGGTACACGAGTTGGTGATATACAGCGGGATGAACATCGAAATGGTTTTTCCGAACCGTTGTTGCGTATAGCTCCGGCTCAGGGCAGCCATCGGTTCCAGGTAAGGAACGGCGGCCGGCGAAATTAGCGCCATAAAGTCGTCTACTTCCAGCCGCTCTTTGCCGAGTGCGCGCTCTACGTCGGCGGCCGTTTTGGCGTAAATAGCCTCGGTCGAAGCGTCCCAGTTTATTTTGTCAAGTTCTTCTGAAAACATGGAATGGTTGTTTAAATAAGGAAGCGCCGGGCGCATACCCGTTTATCCGGGCCTGTGCACGAATGACCGGCTGCTGCCCGGCGCTTCGTATCGGTGTATGATAAACGTCAGTCGTTCAGGAAGGCCGTGAGCGGACTGCTGGCAACGGCGGTGAATCCGGAAGCGGCCAGTTGCGCCTCATAGGCCATCCGGCCGGCTTCGACCGCCAGCTTGAACGCCCGAGCCATTTCCACGGGATTGCCGGCTACAGCGATGGCCGTATTCACCAAAACGGCTGAGGCGCCCAGCTCCATAGCCTCGGCGGCGTGGCTGGGTGCGCCGATACCGGCGTCGACCACCACCGGAACCGTGGCCTGTTCGATGATGATACGCAGAAACTCCCGCGTTTGCAGCCCTTTGTTGGTACCGATAGGCGCCCCTAACGGCATCACGGTGGCTGCACCCGCTTCTTCGAGCCGTTTGCACAATACCGGGTCGGCCTGGCAATAAGGCAGTACTACGAAGCCCAGCTTAACCAGCTCTTCCGTAGCCTTGAGTGTTTCCACAGGGTCGGGCAGCAGGTAGCGCGGGTCGGGATGGATTTCGAGCTTCAGCCAGTTCGTGCCGAAGGCCTCGCGGGCCATCCGGGCGGCGAATACGGCTTCTTCGGCGTTGCGTACGCCCGACGTATTGGGTAATAGCTGAATGTGTGCATGCTGGATATGCGTCAGCATATCGTCGTCGCGGTTGTCGAGGTCGATGCGCTTCATGGCTACGGTTACCATTTCGCTGCCGGAGGCGAGAATCGCTTCTTCCATCCGCTCGTTCGAGTTGAATTTGCCGGTGCCCAGAAACAGGCGCGAAGCGAACTCCTTGCCGGCGATTACTAATTTTTCCATTTTCTATGCTTGATTGGATTATTGGTTCCTTTATCCGCCGCAGGCCGCCTTGATAATCACCACCGAATCGTTTTCATTCAGTACATGCGTATCCCAGCCGGTACGCGGAACGAGCCGGTTGTTTACAGCGATGGCTGTTCCTTTGCCGGGAAGGTCGAGGCGGGCGGCCAGCAACCCTACGGTGGCGTCGGCCGGAAGTTCCGTTTCTTTGTTGTTTACCTGTATTTTCATTTTGTACGGTCGAATGCCGTTTACAGGCTTTCCGGCCGTTGCGTTGCAGAACGGTGCGGAGCAGCCAGCAAACCGGCGGGTTGATAAATTAAGAACGGTGTAAATACAAAGCGGGCGGGGAGAAACGAATACGGGGGAAACAATTCCTACGGCAGTATTAGCTGCATCAGGTTCTCAGGGTATAATCTCAGCCCTTTCGGGGCACCCCTTTGTTTTTACGCAGGCAAAGTAACGGAAAAAGTAATAAATAACAGCCTGTATCTTCTTTTTTTATGTAAGCGTACTAAAAAATAATCTTAAAACGGGTCAGGCCGTCGGCATAGGTGCGCAGCGAAAAGGTGCAATCGTGCCGTTGCAGTACTTCGCGGATGAAAATCAGGCCGATGCCCTGGCCGTTGGGCTTGGTGGAGAAGAACGGGCTGAACAGCTTGGGTTCCGTTTCTTTCGAAATCCCTTTTCCCGTATCGGCGATTTCGAGCATCACGGGGTCGGCGGAGGTGCGGATATAAATCCGTCCGTCGCGGTCGATGGATTCCACCGCGTTTTTGATGATATTCACCAACACCTGTTCGAATAACAGCGAGTCGATGGAAACAACAGGCGATACTTCGCTCAACTCCAGGGTGATTTCGATATTCCGGTTCCGGCCTATCGTTTCCATGAACCGTTTGCAGGCCGTTACCACCTGGTTGAGTTCTTTCGGGCTCCGTTGCGGCTCGGGGATGCGCACCACGTCGGCGAAGCCGGTGATAAACCGGCTCAGGCTGTAGCACCGGTCTACCGATACCTGTAACACTTCGCGGATGTCGTCGGTGTTTTCCATGCCGCCGAACGTATCCAGCAACGTATCCAGCGTCGACGTGATGCCGGCCGTGGTGTTGTTTACCTCGTGGGCGATCATCCGGATTACCTTTTCGTACGCTTTCTTCTCGGCCTTGAACACTTCTTGCGTGAGGCTTTCTATAAGGAAGAACGGATGGTGAAAGCCCCGGTCTACAAACGTGGAATGGGTACATTTGTAAATGTTGGCGTCGTTCAGGCGTACGGTTTGCGAGGCGCCGGCCGGGAGAGCGGCCAGTTCGGCAGCCAGCGGCGAATCCAGTTGCTGCAACCGTTTTCCCCGTGCGGTTTCCGGCGCGTGAATCTCCAGTAGCTGGCGCCCGGCCGGGTTAACGGAAACGATTTCGTAATCTAAATTCAGGATAAGCACGCCCATCGGCGAGGCATTGATAAGCAGGTCGAGGAAGTGATTTTGCTCCCGGAGATGCAGCCGTTCGTTTTTGAGTTGCTCCATCATTTTGTTGAATACGTCGACCACCCGGTCGGCCTCGGCTTGCCCTACGCGGCTGAGCCGGGAGCTGAAATCCTGCTCTTTCAGCAGTTCCATACCGTTGCCGATGATGTGCAGGGGTTTGATAACCTGCCGGTAGAATACGAAAAGATAAATGCCGGCCAGCGCTACCGCTCCTTCCGTCAGGAAGAAGAATCCGCGGGAAGTATGATAGAACGAAAAGTAGGTTAACGTGCCTAATAACGTGATTACTAAAAAAGTGAATAGCTGGAAGATGCCTTTGATGCGAACCGGGCGTCCTTTCGGGGCTTGCGTGCGGGAGCGCACTACCCACCTTACCAGGAAGACCGACAAGATAAGTACCGCACCTCCTAACAGGAAGTAGGCGTACACGGGAACGGGGGAGGGGGCGGTTTGCATAGGGCGCGGTTATTTGTCGGTGGGGATTCCGTATTTTTCCAGGCGCCTGTACAAGGCGGCGCGGCTGATGCCTAACGACGACGCTACTTTCGACAGGTTCCCGTTATGCTGTTCGAGCGATTGCAGGATGGTTTGTTTTTCCAGTTCCTCCAGGGTGAGCCCTTCCAACGAAGTGGTCCGCACCTGTACGGGTTGGGCGGTTGCCTGGGCGTTCGCCTCGAAGTCGGCTTTTCCGATACGCGGCTTTCCGCTTACCAGAATCGTCCGCTCCACTAAGTTTTTCAATTCGCGGATATTGCCGGGGAAGGGGAGCCGTTGCAGAAACTCCAGTCCGTCCGAAGCGAACTCTACCCGGGGTAACCCGTAGGTTTCCGTTTGCTTGTCGGCGAAATGGCGGGCCAGCAGCGGGATGTCTTCTTTCCTTTCCCGCAGAGCGGGGAGGTGTACGGTTATCAGGTTGATGCGGTAAAAAAGGTCTTCGCGGAAGGTGCGTTCCGCTACCATTTCGCGGAGGTCGCGGTTGGTGGCGCTTACCACCCGGATGTCTGCTTTCCGGGGGCGGCTGTCGCCCAGTACTTCGAATGTCTGGTCTTGCAGCACGCGCAGCAGCTTTACCTGGCAGGCCGGTTCCAGTTCGCCTATCTCGTCTAAGAAAATCGTGCCCTTATCGGCCAGCTCGAACCGCCCGGTACGGTCGATATACGCATCGGTGAACGCTCCTTTCTTATGCCCGAACATCTCGCTTTCGAACAGGCTTTGCGATAATCCGCCCAGGTTCACCTTCACGAACGCTTCCTTTGCGCGCGGACTGTTGGCATGGATGGCTTCGGCAATCAGCTCCTTGCCCGTACCGCTTTCGCCGGTAATCAGCACGGGGGCGTTAGTAGGGGCGATGCGGGCTACGGTATCGAGCACTTCCATCAGGGCGCCCGAGCGGCCTACTATCTTGTCGAAGCGGAACTTCTTGTCCGCCTCGTCACGGTCGGTGAGCGCATTTTTATCCGTTTCCCGTTCCGACAGGTCGAGGGCGGTGCGGATGGTTTTTAGCAGGGCGAGGTTGTTCCAGGGTTTGGTAATAAAGTCGAACGCCCCGTTCTGCATCCCCTGTACCGCCAGCGAGATGGAGCCCCAGGCCGTCATCAGGATAACCGGCACGTCCGGACGGAATACTTTTACCTGCTTCAGCAGCAGAATGCCTTCCTCGCCTGTGGTAGTCATGCTGAAATTCATATCCATCAAAATGAGCCTCGGGGCCGCTTGCCGCACGATTCCGATCGCTTCCTGCGGCGTGGGCGCTGTTTCCACTGCATACCCGGCCCTTTTCAACAAAAACGAAAGCGAGGAACGCACCCCCGAATCGTCGTCTATCACCAAGATGAAATCGTTATTTTCCACCGTATATCCTATTTTAGTAAACAAATGTACTTAATTTCTTTCATATACCGTACCCCCTATACCGTAAACACAGAGACGCGGAGGCACAGAGAACTCGCTGGCTCCCGGATTTCCTATCGAGGTACCGGTTCGTTTCAAGGCGGGGCAGGTAGAGGCCGGCGATTTACCCTTCTCCGTATTTCTGTACCTCTGTGTTTGTTTTTTATTAGGTACTTCGTCCTCGACGCAAAGAAAATTCTTCTTTTCATGCTCGATGGAATCCGGTTTTGTGCGCAGGAAAACTGTATTCGCAGCCTGCGGATATAAATCCTAAGCCTGCGGATATATATCCTAAGGTTGCGGATATATATCCGTAGGCTTAGGATACAGTTTTGCCGGGCAAGAAAAAACGAATGGCAAAGCATGAATCCGAATTCGCGAAAGCAGGTTTCGCACTACGCTTCCGACACGGTATGCAAAGGGAAAGAGGAGCATCGCTTGCGGATGCCGGGCCCTGCGGTCGGCAACGGCCTGAACCGGCAGGTGAGAAAGCAAGGTTGCCTTTGCAAAGCCGGCCGGGTTTTCTTCCTGCGTCCTTTCGAAAAGTACTTATTTCCCCAGTTCTTCTCCCTCCAATTCCGTGTTCCGCTCGTAATCGAACAACGTCAGGCTCCGGATATTGTAAAAATAATACCAGTAATCCGCCAGCTCCGTAATCCGTTTTTGCCGCGCCTCGTCTTTCGAGTTACGCGCGTCGTTCAGGTCGAGGATGTCTATTTTCCCGATCATAAACGTTTGTACCGCCGTTTGGTACCGTTTCTCCGCAATCGCATCCGCCTCCTCCGCGATTTGAAGCTGTGCCGCCTGGTTATTGAAATTCTCCACCAATAAAAAAATGTTCTGGTTGAAATTCAGTTCCTCCTGTCGCGTCTTCGAAAGAATCACTTCCCGGTTCGATTCTGCCACCTTTACCTTTCCCTTCCGTTTTCCCCAGTCGAGCAGCGGAATTTTCACCCCGATTTCCACCACCTGGTTATCCATCAGGTTCCGGTAAGCCGCCGGCACCGTATGGTTCGTACCTGTATATCCCACCGAAGCGAACAATTCGATGTTCCGCATCTCCCCTTTTGCCTTCGCCACCTCGTAGTTCGCCTCCAGTTGCCGTCGCAGGATATTCTTGGCAAACGAATTGTTCGCCAGCGCCTTTTCCAGTACGTCCCGGTAACTCATCTGCAAATCGGGGGCCGATTCGGGAAGTACCGGGTCGATATAATCTTCCTCGCTCAGTCCCAGGTACGCCCGCAGTTGGAACATGTTCGCATTCAGGTTCGATTGCGCTTCCGTTACGCTCGCCTTCGCCTGCAAAGCCGATAACTTGAGTTGCATCAGTTCGCTTTCCGACAATTGCCCTATTTTCCGTTTCGCCCGGGCAATCTCGTACAGCTTGTCGGCGGTGTTCAGGTTCTGGTTGGCCGTATTCAGGTTCTCGCGCGCCAGTAGCAGGTTGAAGAAATACCGGATCGTAGTCATCGTGAGCTCCTCCACGCTTTCCATGTACCGCGCTTTCGCTTCCTGGTATTTCACCGGGTCGATGCGCCGTTGCCACTTCAGGTGGTTCACCCCGAAAACCGGTTGCGACAGCGTAAGGCTTACCGGAATACTCATATACTGGTTCCGGAAAGGAAGCTCCGTTCCGCCCAGTTGGCGCAGGAAGTCGAGCGACGACTGCACGGAGATTTTACCGCCCGTGAGCCAGATGTTCTGGTCGATGGACAACGTACCCGCCAAATCCAAAAAGTTATTCCGTACGAACGTATACGTCCCGTTGTTTTCCTGGTAACTGTTGTATTCCTTCCGGTAATTGGGCAGCGTACCGCTGAAATTGACTTCCGGCAACAAATCGGCTCTGTACGTACGGTATTCCCAATACGCCGTTTTCAGTTCGTTCAGGGCGATGGCCGCGTCTACCGATTGGAGTTTCGCCAGCCCGATGGCCTGCCCGAGCGTAAGCCGTACCGTGTTTTCCTCCGTCCCGGCCTGGAGGCGCAGCACAGCCAGCAACATCCAAACCGTAAATAAGTAACCTTTTTTCATAAACTATATCCGCTTTTACCGGTAAGTTTCAAAAGGCATGCCAAAAACATATCAGGTTGATACTCTGGATAAATGCGGTATAAAGACTGTTCGGAAACGAACACCCTGTCCGGTTTTGCAAGAATAACCGGAGGTCGCACGCATGCAATTCGCGGATTTTCCGTAAGTTTGTGCCGGTATTATAGCTTCTTCGCCCTATGAACGATACGCAATTTTCTTTCCGCAAACGGCTGAAAAGCTTTGTTTATGCTTTCCGCGGCATCGGCTTGCTGGTGCGGAACGAACACAATGCCCGCATTCACCTGGTTGCTGCGGTAGCTGCAGTAGCTGCCGGTTTCCTGTTGGGGATTACCGCTGTAGAGTGGACGGTAATCGTGCTCGTTATCGGTGCCGTACTGGCTGCCGAAGCTTTCAACTCGGCGCTCGAAGCGTTGTGCGACCTGGTTTCGCCCGGTTACCACGAATCGATAAAAAAAGCGAAAGATTTGGCTGCCGGAGCGGTGTTGTTAGTAGCGATAGCCGCTGCCGTCATCGGTTCGGTTATTTTCCTTCCCCGCATACTTACCTTATTAAATAATTAAAAATGAAGTTCGCACTCGTTATTTTCCTTTCCCTGTTATGCAGCCTGTCCGCTTCGGCGCAAAAGAAAGGCGTGGAAACGTCGGGCGACGTGCTGGTGTTCGTCACTCCGGTCGCTACGTTGGCCACTACGCTGGCGTTGCAGGATTACGAAGGATTGAAGCAAGCCGCTTTCTCGGGCGCTACCGCCCTGGCGGCTACCTACGCCCTGAAATACATCGTGAAAAAAGAACGCCCCGACAAAAGCGATAAGTTGTCGTTCCCGTCGGCCCATACGATGGTATCGTTTACAGGCGCCGCCTTTATCCAGCGCCGGTACGGGTGGAAATACGGCGTGCCGGCCTATCTGGTATCGTCGTACGTGGCGTGGAGCAGGGTATATGCCGATAAGCACGATTGGTGGGACGTATTGGGCGGCGCGGCGATCGGCATCGGAAGCTCCTATATTTTTACCCGGCCGTTCGCAAAGAAGCATAACCTGGCCATTTCGCCCGTGATGATCGAGAATAACCTGGGAATCTATGCCTCCATGACGTTTTAACGCCCCGTCGTAGCGGTTCGTATTTCTTATTTTTCTACTTTTGTAGCAAAGTATATAACAAAAAACGATTGGAAACATCAGAACAGAAAAGCAAGTAGCGGGCATCGGTTCGGTTGCGAGCCGCGTCCTACTCAACCCTGAAATACACCGGCCCCTTCGCATGGAACGAGGGGCCTCAGCGAGCGAGGTGTCAGCCCTTGACTTTTTGCAAAATGAAAACCCACCGGGATAACGGTCGTTCCCGGATTTTCGGAGAAAAGACAGCCTGCTGTTTCTTATCAGAGAAGATACACAACACATTATAATATTATTGTTATGAAACCTACATTATTTGTACTCGCTGCCGGTATGGGCAGTCGCTACGGAGGATTGAAACAGTTGGACGGACTCGGACCCAACGGAGAAACCATCATGGATTACTCTATCTTCGATGCGATCCGGGGCGGATTCGGCAAGCTCGTTTTCGTGATCCGCCGTTCGTTCGAAACCGATTTCCGCGAGAAAATCGTGAAGAAATACGAAGGACATCTTCCGGTAGAAGTGGTATTCCAGGAATTGGATATGCTGCCGGCCGGCTTTACCTGTCCCGAAGAGCGCGTAAAGCCCTGGGGTACCAATCATGCGGTACTGATGGGGAAAGACGTGATTAACGAACCGTTCGCCGTAATCAACGCCGACGATTTCTACGGGCGCGACAGCTTTGCCGTAATCGGAAAAGCCCTCGCCGGAATGGAAGGCAAAAGCAACGAGTACTGTATGGTAGGGTACCGCGTGGGAAATACCTTGTCGGAAAGCGGTTCGGTAGCGCGCGGCGTATGCGAAACGAATGCGGAAGGATACCTTACTTCGGTGGTAGAGCGTACGGCTATCGAGCGTATCGACGGCAACATCCAGTTCAAAGACGAAAACGACCGGATGGTAACCATTCCCGACAATACGCCGGTGTCGATGAATATGTGGGGCTTTACGCCCGATTATTTCCGTTACTCGGAAGATTACTTCGTGGATTTCCTCAAGAACAATATGGGAAACCTGAAGTCCGAATACTTTATCCCTTTGATGGTGAACCATCTGATTGTAAACGGAAAAGCCCGCGTAAAAGTACTGGATACCACTTCGAAGTGGTTCGGCGTAACCTATGCTGCCGACCGCCAGAGCGTGGTAGATAAAATCCAGGCGTTGGTAGATGCGGGCGAGTATCCGTCCAAGTTATTTTAAGAAACCGGTTAACTGAATGAGTGGAGAGCACAGAACGCACCTGCTGCAATAGTCGGGTGTGCTTCGTGCTCTTTTTCTGATAATAAAATAAGAGGAGAATAAATGAAATGAATAAAATGATTGCCTTTTCCCTGATAGCCGGCTCGCTGGCCGCAGCCGGTTGCAGTATGCCGGGGCGGCAAGCCGCGCCTACCGGCGTGGTGGTGGCCAACCTGGATACTACCGTGGCTCCCGGCGCCGATTTTTACCGGTACGCCTGCGGCGGCTGGATGAAGAATAATCCGTTGAAGCCGGAATACGCCCGCTACGGGATGATGGAGAAATTAGCCGAGAACAACCAGCATCAGTTGAAAGAACTGTTTGAAGAGTTGAGCGCCGCACCGCAATCTCCCGGAAGCGTTGGTGAAAAAATCGCTTCGTTCTATGCCCTCGGGCTCGACAGCGTGAAGCTGAATGCCGACGGCGCGGCTCCCGTAAAAGCCGGATTGGCCGGAATCGAGGCGATAACCGACCGGGCTTCGTTGGCGAAGCAAATCGCCTTGCTGCACCGGGAAGGAATAAACCCTTATTTCTACCTGTTCGTTTCGGCCGACGAGAAAAACAGCTCGATGAATATCGTACAGCTCTACCAGGGCGGCCTGGCGATGGGCGACCGCGACTACTACCTCCAGCCCGGTGAAGATATGGACCATATACGGCAAGCTTACCGGATGTATATTACCGACTTGTTCACGCTGGCCGGCTATACTCCCGAACAGGCCGCGGCTGCCGCCGATGCCGTGTTGAAAATCGAAACGGGTATCGCCGGTATTTCCGTACCGAAAGAAGAGTTGCGCGACCCGCAGAAGAATTACAATAAAATGGCGTTGGACGAGTTCGCTTCGGCCGATAACTTTTTCGACTGGAAAGTGTACTTCGAAACTCTGGGACTCGATTCGCAGAAAGAAATCGACCCCAAGCAAATTACTTTCTATCGCGACTTGAACGACCTGATGAAAGGGGTAACGCTGCCCGAGCAGCAATACTACCTGGCCTATAACCTGTTGAACGATGCCGCTCCTTACCTGAGCGACGCATTCGTAGACGCTTCGTTCGGATTTTACGGCAAGGTAATGTCGGGCCAGCAGGAGCAGAAACCCCGTTGGAAACGGGCGCTCGGTACCGTCGACAATGCTTTGTCGGAGGCTGTAGGGCAGATGTACGTAGCGAAGTACTTCCCGCTTTCGTCGAAAGAGAAGATGCTCGACCTGGTAGGCAACCTGCAACAGGCGTTGGGCGAACGTATCGACGGCCTGGAATGGATGGGCGATACCACCAAGGCCAAGGCGCAGGAGAAGCTGGCTACGTTTACCGTAAAAATCGGTTATCCGGATACGTGGCGCGATTACAGCGGGTTGGAAATCAAGCCGGATTCGTATTGGGACAATGTACGCCGGGCCCGGATTTTCGAAACGGAATATCAACTGGCCGATGCCGGCAAACCGGTGGATAAGAGTCGCTGGCTGATGAGTCCGCAAACCGTAAACGCTTATTACAACCCCACCACGAACGAAATTTGTTTTCCGGCCGCTATTCTGCAACCGCCGTTCTTCGACCCGGCTGCCGACGATGCGCTGAACTACGGCGCCATCGGCGTGGTAATCGGCCATGAGATGACGCACGGATTCGACGACCAAGGTCGGAATTACGATAAAGAAGGCAACCTGACCGACTGGTGGACGCCGGAAGACGCCGCCCGCTTCAAGGAACGGGCCGATAAGCTGGCTGCACAGTACGATGCGATTATCGTAGCCGATACGGTACATGCCAACGGACAATATACGTTGGGCGAAAATATCGCCGACCACGGCGGTTTGTTAGTAGCTCATACCGCATACAACAAGAGTCTGGAAGGGAAAGCCCCTTCTGCCGTAAACGACGGGTTTACGCCGGAGCAGCGTTTCTTCCTCGGATATGCTACGTTGTGGGCGCAAAATATCCGTACGGAGGAAATTCTCCGGTTAACCAAAATCGACGTGCATTCGCTGGCCAAGTGGCGTGTCGATGCGGCGCTCCGCAACATCGAGCCGTTCTATGCGGCTTTCGATATTACGCCGTCCGATTCGATGTACATGGCGCCGGAAGAACGGGTGGTAATCTGGTAAATCCGTTCTTTTTCCGATAAGTAAAAAAGTTTTCCTTCCCCCTGCCGATGCGCCCGGGAAGGAAAACTTTTTGTATATATACCGGGTCGGTAACGGTCGTATCCTCATCCTTTCTTCCCGGCTTTTGCCGGTTTTATCCGGAATCTTTTTATATTTGTTTCGTAAAGAATCGAAGACAAGCGGCACCTCGGCATCATCCAAGCTGGGTTTTGCTTCTGCTCTCGGTTTGCACTATCTTTGTATCATATACATCGTAATTTATAATTCATGAAAAAGCACTTTATCCCCCTGAGCTGCCTGTTGAGCTTTTCGTTGCTCGCCACAGGCGCTTCCTCTCTCCGGGATGCCGGCAGTCCGGCTGTTCCGGTGAAGCCGGAAAAGATTTCCGTACCCGATACCTACAAACCGTCGAACAACCCGATTTACCGCAAAGGATGGATCGATTTCAACAAGAACGGCAAGAAAGACGTTTACGAAGACCCTTCCGCTCCGTTAGACGCCCGCATCGACGACCTGCTTTCCCAAATGACCGTCGAAGAAAAGACCTGCCAGATGGTAACCCTCTACGGATACGGCCGTGTATTGAAAGACGACCTGCCTGCCCCCGATTGGAAAAACCAGCTTTGGAAAGACGGCATCGGCGCCATCGACGAGCACCTCAACGGTTTCCGGCAGTGGGGGCTTCCGCCTTCGGATAATCCCTACGTGTGGCCCGCCTCCCGGCATGCCTGGGCGCTGAACGAAGTGCAGCGTTTCTTCGTAGAGGAAACGCGCCTCGGCATTCCCGTGGATTTTACCAACGAAGGTATCCGGGGCGTGGAAAGCTACAAAGCCACGAACTTCCCTACCCAACTGGGGCTGGGGCATACCTGGAACCGCGACCTGATTCATAAGGTTGGTTATATTACCGGCCGCGAAGGCCGGTTGCTCGGTTATACCAATGTGTACGCCCCCATTCTCGACGTAGGGCGCGACCAGCGGTGGGGCCGCTACGAAGAAGTGTACGGCGAAAGCCCGTATCTGGTTGCCGAGTTGGGTATCGCGATGGCCAAGGGAGTGCAGCGCGATTACCAGGTAGCCGCTACCGCCAAACATTATGTAGCTTATAGTAATAATAAAGGTGCGCGCGAAGGCATGGCGCGTGTCGACCCGCAAATGTCGCCCCGTGAAGTGGAGAATATTCATGTGTATCCCTTTAAGCGGGTAATCGGCGAGGCCGGCATTTTAGGCGTGATGAGCTCGTACAACGATTACGACGGCATTCCGGTACAGGGAAGCTATTATTGGCTTACCACCCGGCTGCGGAACGAAATGGGATTCCGGGGGTATGTGGTGTCCGACAGCGACGCCGTGGAATACCTGTTCTCGAAGCACGGTACGGCGGAAGATATGGAAGAAGCCGTATTGCAGAGCGTAGAAGCCGGCCTGAACGTGCGTTGTACGTTCCGTTCGCCCGATTCGTACGTACTCCCGTTGCGTGAACTGATTCGGAAAGGAGCCCTTTCGATGGAAACCGTCGATAGCCGGGTGCGCGACATCCTGCGGGTAAAATTCCTGGTGGGGCTTTTCGATTCGCCATACCAAACGGATTTGAAGCGGGCCGACGAAGAAGTGAACAGCCCCGAACACCAGTTGGTGGCCCTCCAGGCTTCGCGCGAAGCGCTGGTGCTGTTAAAGAATCAAGATAACCTATTGCCGCTGGACGCTTCGAAAATCGAACGGATTGCCGTATGCGGCCCCAATGCCGATGAAAAGTCGTATGCCCTTACCCATTACGGCCCGCTGGCGGTAGAGGTAACCACCGTGCTCGAAGGCATACGCAACCGCGTAGCGCCGGGCACCGAAGTGCTCTATACTCCGGGTTGCGATTTGGTAGACGCCCGCTGGCCCGAGTCTGAACTCGTCCGGTATCCGCTTACGGCCGATGAGCAGGCCGGTATCGACCGGGCGGTGGCCGATGCGAGCAAAAGCGATGTGGCGGTAGTGGTATTGGGCGGCGGCAGCCGTACCTGCGGCGAAAACAAGTCGCGTACGAGCCTGGAGCTACCCGGCCGGCAACAAGAGTTACTGGAAGCGGTGGTGGCGACGGGCAAGCCGGTGGTGCTGGTACTTATCAACGGCCGGCCGTTGTCGGTTAACTGGGCCGATCAGTTCGTGCCTGCCATCCTCGAAGCCTGGTATCCGGGTTCGCAAGGCGGCAAAGCGATAGCCGAAGTATTGTTCGGCGATTACAATCCGGGCGGTAAGCTCACGGTGACCTTCCCGAAATCGGTGGGGCAGATTCCGTTCAACTTTCCTTCCAAGCCTTCCGCCCAAATCGACGGCGGCCGCACGCCCGGGCCGGCCGGGAACATGTCGCGGGTAAACGGCGCCCTGTATCCTTTCGGATACGGCTTGAGCTATACCACGTTCGAGTATTCGGATATGCAGGTGGAGCCTGCCGTGATTACGCCGAAACAACCCTTTACCGTGCGTTGCCGGGTTACCAACACCGGAAAGCGTGCGGGCGACGAAGTGGTGCAATTGTATACCCGCGACGTATTGAGTTCGGTTACTACCTACGAAAAGAACCTGCGCGGATTCGAGCGGGTGCATTTGCAACCCGGCGAAACCAAGGAAGTATCGTTTGCAGTTTATCCGCGCGACTTGCAGTTGTATAACCGCGAGAACCGTTGGGTGGTGGAACCGGGCGACTTCAAACTGATGGTAGGTGCGTCGTCCGAAGATATCCGGTTGAACGGCCTGGTACGCGTAGCGGAATACGGCCGGATGGCCGGCGAGGCGTCCGTATCGACGCCGGCTCCCCGCGTACGGGTGGTGGCGAGCGCCTCGAACGAAACGGCTCCGCTTACGCTCGATAAAGATTTCGCAACGGCCTGGCAAGCGTCGGCCGGTGCGTATATTACGTTTCCGTTGGCAGAGAATGCGGCGCCCGGGCACGTGGATATTGCCTGGAAGGAAGCTTCGGCGGATGCGGTGTTCGAAGTGCAGCTATCGGGCGGCGGAGGCCAGTTTCTTACGGTATATAAGGGGCCGGCGAAAGCCTCGGCGTCTTTTCAAACGTATACGTTTCCCGCTACTACGGCCAGCGACTTGCGTATCGTACTGATACAGGGCCGGGCGGCCGTAGGCGAGGTGAAATGGTGATTTCTCCGGTATACGTAATAACCGTTCGGCCGGTCGTGGCCGGCTGACGGAATAAATACACCGCACGCCGGTACGAATGCAACGTCCTTCTCCTAACGGTTGTGTTGCGCTTTGTACCGGCGTGCGGTGAAACAAAAGTTTCCGTAGCATGAAACAACTGTTTCATCAGCATGAAACAAAAGTTTCTTGCTAATGAAACTAAAGTTTCACCTGCAACGCGAGGCCTGGAACAAATACGGTTCTTTACCGGGCAACGCCTGGATTTTCCCATAATTCCCGGCTTCGCGTTTTTGTGTTCGCTTTTTTATCGTATGCCGGCCGTACCGTCGGCGTTTACGCTTTTACGGTATCCGGCCGGAAACGTTACAATTGTTTCCCTTCTATCGTTTGGCGAGCTCCCAATACGCCGAAGAAAGCGCAAACGATCGCTCCTATCAGCATGCCGAAGAACGACCACAATGCCGAGCGGGCGGCTGCATTCGTAGCTTCTTCCGCTTTCTGAAGCGCTTCCTGCTTGAGTTGTTCCCAGTTTTGTTGGGCGTTCTGAATCGTTTGCTGCAAGTTGTCGATTTGTTGCTTGCCTTCCCGCACGGCCTGGTTATAGAGGTCGATGTACTGGTCGGCCGCCTGGTTTACTTCCGCCTGCGACAGATTGGTATTGTTCGAAATCGCTTTCACCACATCCTGCCGGCTGATGCTCTGTCCGAACCGGTCGGCGCGGTTTTTCAGCCGTTCCAGGAACCCGTTCATCAATGTTTGTGCATCTTTCGGGTGGGTAGCGATCCGTTTTGCCGTTTTGTTGAAATCCCGTTTGATTTGGTTCATCTGGTTTTGCAGATAAGCCGGCTGAAATTCTTTTACGCCGCTTTTACGCAAGGCGGTACGGATGTCTTGTTGCAAGTTGTTGTCGTATCCGTTCAGGTTACTGTTGAAATCGGAGTTATCGAACAGGTCTTGAATCTGGTCGGCTACGGCCGAAGTACCGCTTGCCGCCGCCGAGCCTACTCCCGAAATTACGTTTCCTACTACCGACGACATCGCACCCAGTACGTTAGCCGTGGCCTTAACGGCGCCCACCGCCAGCATCACCACTATTATAATAGTAACGATCGAGCTGGTAGCCCATACCAGGAACCCGTGAATCATCCCTTCGGTACCCGCCAGTTTACCGGCTACGAAGCCGCCTGCAACCAGGCTCAACAGCATCGAAACGACCGTCCAGATACCTACGTTGGTTCCTATTCCCGACGTCGGATCGTCGGAGGTGGGATCGAACATGAATAAGCTGATGCTGGTAGCCAGAAGCGATAACAGCACCGAAATGGCCAGTGCCGTGAGTACGCCGGCGAAGATACTTCCCCACGAAACCCGTGAGAAACGTCCCCTTATTTCCCGTACATTGATATTTTCCATAACTTTTATTTTTAATTGAAATTTGAATTACCTGTAAAGAATAACACATTTTTAGTTACGGATGTT
>DBGBSM010000159.1:0-1589 GCA_048468815.1 Parabacteroides sp. | reverse complement strand
GCCCTGTTTCGTGCCCGACTACCGGCACGGGGGATTTTTCCAAAGCCTTATCGAAATTCATCACTAAATTAGGATAGGTATTATTCAAATACCCGCCTTCTTCGGCATCGGCATACGAGAACGAAGCGCGTGCATGCGCGGAATAGCCTTCGCCTTCACCGACACGGCAGGTAACCAGGAAATCTTCTCCCGGAATATGTCCTTTCCCACCCAAAAAGATATTCGAACCGTAGGTATATAAGCGTCGCGGATCTATCGAACGGAACCGGCTTACAAACTCTTTCATCACATGCACATCGCCTCCTAGCTCGTTTCCTAAAGCGAAAAGCACGAAAGAAGCATGATTTCCATACGCACGCATAATATTTTCGCCGTCTTTCACCAAAAAATCCATCAACCCGGCAGACTCTTTTTTAAAACTTCCCCAAACCGGCAATTCCGCCTGCAAATAAATTCCTTCCCAATCGGCCGCTTCGAAACAAGCGGCAGGAGGACACCAGGAATGGAAGCGTACATGATTTAACCCGTAATTCTTGCAAATCCTGAAATAACGGCGCCATTGCTCCAGGTCCATCGCCGTATATCCGGTCAAAGGAAATACGCAGGCGTCATGTTTTCCCCGCAGAAAAGTTTTTGCACCATTGATGGTAAAACAAGCCTGTTCCGCCTTAAAATCACGCAATCCGAAACAAACAGTCTGTTCATCGACACCCTCGATTTCTATATTCAACCGATACAAAGCCGGTTGAATATCACTCCAAAGCAACGCCTTATTACCTAACCGATAAATAAATTCATATTCTTTACACCCCTCTTTCAAAGTATATTCCGCTGCTTTTACCGTATGTTTCCGGGAAGAATTGAATGCAACTGCCGACAAGCGTATTGGCTTTCCGGCGATACCCGAATCTTGCGATAATGCGATTTTGACTTTTACAGCATGGTCTGACGGCTGCGGAAACGTTTGAACAGAACGGATAAACAGCGGATTCGTCGCCTGTAATTCCAGCCGGCCGATAATGCCGTTCCAGTTTGTTTGGGTAGACTCCGAACAAGCGTGCGAACTCGAACGAATCTGTGCAGGAATGCTTTTCCCGTTATCGACCCGAATGGTCAACTTATGCGAACCGGGAGTGAGGAAACGAGTCAAGTTATATGCTTGCGGGGTAGACAAATAATTATTCTCACCCGCTTCCTGTCCGTCGATCCAGACTGTGGTCGGACGGGTACGCTCCAAGAAAAGAACAATATGTTTTCCTTGCCAGCCGGCAGGAACCTCTATATTCCGGCTATACCATGCAACCCCTTCGTATTTATAATATCTGGATAAAAAAGTCGTTTCCGATCGGTTCGTATTTTCCGTTCCTTTCCGGTTTGTATCTGTTGTTCCCGGCAAAGTCACTCTTTCGGGTAAATCCATATTCCAAAATTCTTCCTGGATTCCTTTATCTTCCGGGTCGAGTACGAAGTTCCATGTACCGCTCAGGTCGATTATCCGACGTAAGCCGGTTGCCTGCATCCGTGGCGAACATACAAAAACGAACGACAATAAAAAGAAACCTGCAAATCGGCATCGTATAACTTGACTC
>DBGBSM010000158.1:0-4212 GCA_048468815.1 Parabacteroides sp. | reverse complement strand
CTGCTCTCGGTTTGCACTATTTTTGTTTCAAAGAATAAATCGAAGATAGGCTTCATCCCGGCATACCCGAGCGTGGCTTGTTTCGGCATCCGGCAGGCTCTATCTCGTTGAACGTAACCCGAGTATATATCGTTTAAATCGAATTGCATGGAAGAATACGGATTGATACTTTTACTTATCGTGGCATGGATTACCCTGAGCAGCCAGATCAGTAAAGTAGGAAAAACGCTCGACGAGCTCAAAAAAGAATTCGAAGCCTGGCGGGAAAGCGCCCGGAAGCTGCAACCGGATTCGGCGGAATTACTGCCGGAGCAGCCCGAAACAATCGCTCCTCCGCCGCCACCTCCCCTGATACGGAAAGTATATTCCGAACCGGAAGAAACCGAAAACGAACCGTCCGTTGCGCATCGACCCGCAGCCTGTTCCGAACCGGTAATATTCGCAGAGCCGGCCGTGGAAGAATCCGCTGTGGAACAGCCGGATGAAATGCCGGAACCCGGATGGGCCGCTTCTGCGCCGGAGTATATAAGCGGAGATGCGGCAACAGCCGGCGAGCCGGGCTCCCTGCCCGCGGAGAAAGAGCAAATCGTACCGCCCCCGCCGCCTTTCGCTTCCAAGAAGAAAAAGCAGGTGAACCTGGAAAAGTACGTAGGCGAAAACCTGTTCGGCAAAATCGGGATTTTAGTGCTGGTGGTAGGTATCGGGCTGTTCGTGAAATACGCTATTGACCAGAATTGGATAAACGAGATTTTCCGCACCATCCTCGGCTTCGCAGCCGGCGGAGCGCTGCTGTTCGTAGCCGGACGGCTACAGAAAAAGTACCGAACGTTCAGCTCCTTGCTGGCCGGCGGGGCATTTGCCGTATTTTACGTTACCGTAGCCATCGCTTTCCATTACTATCACCTCTTTTCGCAACCCGCAGCCTTTATCCTGTTAGTGGTTATTACCGTGCTGATGTCAGTGCTCGCATTGCTGTACGACAGGCGCGAGCTGGCCGTTATCGCCCTCGTAGGCGGATTTATCGCCCCTTTCCTGGTAAGCCGGGGCGAAGGTAATTATGTGGTATTGTTTACCTACCTGGCCGTGTTGGATGCGGGCATGTTCGTATTGTCGTTCCGGAAAAAGTGGGCCGAGCTGCCGGTTATCGCTTTCGCTTTTACCTACCTGGTAATGGGTTTGTATACCGGGAGGCTCGAACCTTATCCTTCCGCCGGGCCGGGAGTATCCGCCCGGTTTATAAAATTGCTGGCGTTCGCCACCTTATTTTATTTCCTGTTTCTATTGCCGGTGATGTCCGTTTTGAAATCGTCCGTCAGGCAGGTCAACCGGGTATTGTTAAGCGTAGTGGTAGCCAATAATTTCGCTTATTTGTTTTTCGGCCTCTATTACCTTTCGCTTATTGCCAGCCCCGTGCGGTTGAACGGGTTGCTCACGTTGTTCGTAGCTATCGTGAACCTGTTGCTGGTAGTATGGCTCAGGAAAGAAAAGCGGGAATACCGTTTCTTGGTATATACGTTGCTGGGCGTAGTGCTTACATTCGTATCGGTTACCATCCCCGTGCAGCTCGACGGTTATTACATTACCCTGTTCTGGGCGGCCGAAATGGTATTGTTGCTCTGGCTTTACCTGAAATCCAAGATACGCCTGTACGAGTATTTCTCTTTCTTGCTGGTAATCTGCACGTTTCTGTCTTACCTGATGGATATGCATACCTTTTACTCGCTTACCCCGTACGAGATTGCCCGGGGCGAAGGATTCGCTTTTGCAAACGGAATCTTTGCGACCGGCGCTTTTACCGGCGCGGCTTTCATCGTTTTTGCCTGGCTGATGCAGCGGAACAAAGCCGTTTTCGATTCGGCCCGGGTATTGAAATACCACCCCTGGAACGCCCTTCTTTTAACCGTCGGGTTGCTGCTGCTATATTATAGCTGTATGCGCGAGGTATTCCGTTTCGCACCGGTGGAATGGCGCGAACAACTCCTGGCGCTTTGCACCGCCGTATGGCTGGCCGTACTGCCGGTGGTGCTGAAGAAACGTTTCCCTATCGCCCGGCATGCCGGTTTGTACGTAACGGCAATCGTGCTGGGCGTGCTGGTATATTGGATGAACTTCCTCTTTGCAGGCGATTCGCTCCGCGATTCGTCGGTAGCGGTCTTGCTGCCGTGGCTTCTTACCGCCCTCGTGGTGTTTATCCTTTGGTTCTGCGCCCGCACGTACTACACGTCCGAAGAAATGCGTAGCCGGAAGAAAACCGGTTTTACCGTATTTATCAATGTCGCCTCGGTATTGGTGTGGATCGGAATCGTACGGTTGTTTTTGATTCAACTGGGATTACCCGACGAATTGAATGCCGGGCTGTCGATTGCCCTCACGATTGCCGGATTCGTACAGATGACGCTGGGCATGCGGCTCCACCTGAAGGCGATTCGGCTTATCAGTTTGTTTACGTTCGGCCTCGTGTTGCTGAAACTGTTCCTCTCCGATTTATGGGCGATGCCTACGGTAGGTAAAATACTGGTATTCGTTTTATTGGGAGTTATCTTGTTGGTTCTGTCGTTTTTGTATCAGAAATTGAAAGACGTTCTTTTTAAAGAAGATGAAGCAGATAAAGAAGAATAAAAGCCGGATGGCAACCGGCCTGTGCCTGCTCGGCTGTTTGTTGTACGGTACGCAAGCGTTTGCGAACAACGGATACCGGCATACCGCCGGGTTGCCGCCGGTAACGGAGTCCGGCTTTTACGCAGTGGAGTTGCCCGGTAGCATAAGGGGAGCCGCCCGCCCGGATTTGGCGGATGTACGTATCCTCGACAGCCGGAATAACGAAACGGCTTACCTGGTAAGGCGCGACGAAACGCCGGTAGCCGGAAAGCCGTTCGAACCCTATCCGGTGCAGGTAGATTACCAGCCTTCGCGTACCGAGATACGAATCGAAGCCGGGAACCGGGCGCTCTCTTCCTTTACCCTGGAGGTGAAAAATACGGAGGTAAATAAAACGGCGTCGCTTCGCGGAAGCAACGACCTGCAACAGTGGTATGCGGTAAAAGAAAACTTTCCGTTGCGCGGATTGTACGATGAGCGCCGCACCACGGCCGGCTTCGAAATCGGGTTTCCGTTGTCGGATTACCGCTATTACCTGCTTATTATCGACGATTCGCTTTCGGCGCCGCTCAATGTAATCCGGGCGGGACAACCGGCCGGCGCTCCGTATGCCCGGCCCGGGCTGCTCGAAGTGAAACCGTCGGCGTTATCGGTTCGGGAAAAAGGGAAAGAAACCGAAGTGTTCCTTTCCTTTCCGTACCGGTACGATTTTTCGGAAATCGTTTTTTATGTTTCTTCCCCGCGCTTTTTCCGGCGGGAAATCGTTTTTTATTTTCCTCCGGCCGCTTCGCCGGCCAGCTCCCGGAAACCGTTGTTGCAGCGCCGTGAGGTACGTTCCGCACAACCGTCCCGGAGCTATGTAAACGCGCTGTTGGAGTCCGACGGTGAAGGAGTAGCCGCACTCGATTGGTCGCAGTACACCGATACCCTGGATATGCGCATCCGTAACGGCGACGACCGGCCGCTCCGGATAGACTCCGTCAAAACCTATATCGACCGTCTGTACCTGGCCGCTTACCTCGAAGCCGGCGAAACATACCGGCTGGCCTACGGAAACGAGCAGGCGGAAAAGCCGGTATACGACCTTTCGTTCCGCTCGCATATTCCCGATTCGTTACCGCGCCTGATGCCCGCCGTTACCCGGGCCGGGTCGTTTCCCGACAAGGGCGAGTCCGGGCAACCGGCCGTGTGGCTTCCGTTTTTCCGCACCTACGGTATCTGGATTGTTATCGTGCTGGTAATCGTTCAGATACTTTGGTTAGTAAAGAAAATGATCAAACAGTAAGTATGCGCCTGTATGTTTAAAAGCCGGGCCGTTTCAGCCGCTTCGACGGTTAGCCCGGTTGGCGGTATCGTTTGCGTGCCGAGCCGTAAATACGCGGGATGACACTCCTACGCGGGAGTGGTTGCCGTGCGCCGGAATATCCCTGTGGCGCCTTTTCCGGAAATACATAGGAAAATCATATAAAATACGGCATACGAATTTCATTTTTTGCTGCGAAAAACATCGTCTGACCCGGGGCGACCACTTGTCCGACCTGGGGCGACCACCCGTCCGACCCGGGTCGGACGGGTGAAACGCCCGGGTCAGACGATCTTTTTGTCGGCATGAAA
>DBGBSM010000157.1:0-16113 GCA_048468815.1 Parabacteroides sp. | reverse complement strand
GGATGGAAGGATACCCCGTGAGGTTTTCCACCGCATCGCACGGAATACCGAGCGATTCGATAAACGATTGGGTTCCCCCGGTTGAAACAAAACTAACGCCTTCATCGGCAAGTTTTTTTAAGAGTTCGTCGAGTCCCTCCTTATGATAAACGGAGACTAATGCGCGTTTAATTCTTTTGGTTGCAGACATTTCGTTTCGATTTACATTAATGTTTTAAGGCACAAAAGTATACAATTATTTTTGAATGGCATGCGTTATTAAACTAAAATAAGGAGTAAGAAAAGGGAAAGTGTTTTGAATTTAACAAAGTCTATGATAAATACCTATCTGTTAAGGAGCGGTATAAAAAGGATGCCGGCACAAAGCGACGGAGATAGAGCGCCGTTCCGTTATCTCCTGGTAGTTTTTTTTGATAAGCCGGACGAAGCGAATATCGAAAAAAACAGGTAAGTTTGCAGCCGCATTCAACGAAAAAACGAACACCATGGGATTAAAACAAGAACTCGGCTTCCGCTTGCCCGACATCGAAGGCGACCTGAAAGTAGTATACGCCCCTTGCCTGATGAAAGTATACCACGACGGACGGAAACTGAAAAGGGACGGACGGAAAGGATACGAAGTAACCACGGTAAACGGCGAAAAAACCTACTTTAAACTCACGGTAGATTTCACGCTTTCGCATGTAGTAGAATACCGGGGTAGAAAAATAAAACTCGAAAAACCGCTTTCTACCTGGGAATATATCGTGGGCGGCCTCCCGTTCCTGCTTATTTTTGCGGGCGGACTGCTCGGTGTGCTGTGCGGTTTTATCGGCGTTACCTATACTTACGGCTTTATGCGGCACCACCGGAACATACCGGCTAAAATAGGGGTGGCGACTCTCTCCACCGTTCTTTGCTTTTTCGTTTATTTTCTCTTCGCCGGCATTTTCACGCTCTTGTTCGGTACGGTAAAATAGCATGCCGGACAGGAAATAGGCGCGCGGGTTTGCGCGCCTATTTGTTAATCCGTTCCAGGAAAAACTTCCCCGGCTTGAACTTCACCGACAACCGCGGCGGCAACGGACAAATTTCCAGCGTCCGGGGATTGCACGCTATCCGCGCCCCCTGGTTCCACGGATGGAAACTGCCGAAACCCAGCAGTGCCACCGGTTCTTCCATTTCTATCTGCTCTTGCAACACTTCCAGGAATGCATCCAGGAACAGACGCGTTTCCCGCGGCGACTTTCCGCACTGACGGGCTATCGCCAATACCAGTTCTTTTTTATTCATCGGTTCAAAGATTTACAAAGAGTTTATCTAATCATTCCATCGCCCCATCGTAGGAAACCCCCAACCCGGAAAACTATCCCCTCTTTCCGGTACTTGTGCGCCATGCCGGCCCCATCGTATGGCCTCCCGGAGCTTCAGCATAAGGCTTTTGAAAAACACCGGCCACCCCGTATGGCCTCCCGGGGTCTCAGTGAGCGAGCGTAAAGAAAATGGTACGGAGTAAACGCCCGGAAGGGGGTGTTGTTTGAGCGAAGCGAGTTTCACCCCCTTCAGTGAACGAAGTACCATTTTTAGCAAGCGAGCGTTAGCCCCTGACCTTTTTTGCATACTTTTTTTGTCAAGAGAAAAAAGTATGACCGCCGGCAGACGCCCTTCGCGGCAAGCGAAAAAGTACCTCCACCGTACCACTACTGTAACCGATGCAAGTACAGTACTGTAATGGATGCCGTTACAGTACTGTAATCGGTGCCGTAACAGTAGAGGCTGTTTTCACCTGCCCGTATGCCTCCAAATCCGGGCACTGTGCGTTACACGATCAAATCGTTATCCGGATCGCCACCTTCCGGGGTGTCTGGCGTATCCGGAGTACCCGCCGTATCCACCGTAACCGGCCAACTTACCGAACGGGGCGTTTTCAACAACACCCGGGTATTGCTGTACTGCGTGGTAAGGGTAAGCGTGTACTCGCCGTCCGTAAGGTCGGGCGGCAACAGGAGCTGCACCTCCGACGGGTTATTCACCACGATACGGTACGGCTCCAACTTAATTACCGCGCTGTCGCTGCCGCGCGTCAACGTAACCCCCACCGAAGCGTCGGTACCCGCAACCTTGAGCCGCGAACCCCGAACGAACACGTTGTACCCCGGCGATACCGTACCGTTTTTGAGACCCGTTTTGCAATCCTCCACGCCGAGGATATACATCGTATTGTCTTTGCGACCCTGAATCTCCACCCGCGTTTTCGCTACCTCCTCGCGCACCAGCTTGTCTTGGGTAAACGATACGTAGATGCCGTTCTTCGCGGAGTTCCACACTCCGTTTTCCACCACGCCCGTAAAGCGCGGCACTGCGTAGAACAAGTCGCTGTTTACGTTGTACCCGTTCATCAGGAGGCGCGCCACGATGCGCTGGAACAGCGATACCACGTGCACCAGCGTTTCGCGCCGGAGGCCCGTGTCTTCGAGCAGCATCTCGTCGATAATGTCGTCGAAGCCTTTCCGGCCGGCCGATTGTAATACCAGGATCAGGTCGTTCGGATCGGGGGTAACCGTGTTCAGCACCAACCATCCCTTCAATGTGTTTTGCATAGCTTGTAAATTTTAAAAGTTCGACTTATGGAAAAAAGCGCCCCCGGGTCGTCCGGCCGGCAACCCGCTCGGTCGTTCGGCCGGGGACGCTGCTGTTTTTTTAGTTGCGGAGCGTTCCTTCGCTCCCTTTTCTGCCTTACGTTCAGTACCTCTCCCTTTCGGAGGGAAGCACCGGGCAGCGGTTCGACCGGTGAACACCGGATTCTCCCGGCCGAGGATGCACCCGGGTGTTTCTACAACCAAACACTTGGCTCCCTCATCCCGATTAAAGTGGGCCCCATTCTTTTACGGGGCTTTGACGGACACCCGGGAACCCCGTCGCGCGAGGCCATGCGCCTCGCTCTATTCTTGCACGCACCGAACAGGGAAACCGTAAGTACTGTTGTAGCTGTTCATGTACGCACCCTTGGGGTAGAAGTACACGTACCAGGCACTGCCGCTATTCGGCACAGACGTCCATCCATACCCGTTCGAACCCGAAACGGCGAGCGTGCCATTGCTGCAGTCCCGGTGCCCGGAGGCGGGGAAGAAAATTTTAGGTCCTTCGGCCGTATTATTGAAGATAGCACCCGCTACACCCGAATTCTCATACGATGCAATCCACTGCCGGTTGTTAAACAGATCAGAACCACTTACTCCGCCACCCAGGCTTTGACGATACTCGGCTTCTGTTGGCAATCGCCAAGACCCGCCTAAATAATACTTACACGGATCACCTGTGCCAGCTGCCGCATTCTCGGTTATTTCTCCGTTTTTTTGATAAGGCGACTCAGTAAATACAGGCTTACCGCCGGTATACTCGGTAGGCGTAACAACGGCCGTAGGATTACCTGTGGGTTCACTATCGTCGTACCCTACCAAGGAGCCGAAACGGAAATAAAGACCTCCATCCGTGGGAGCGCCGACCTTACATCCGTGCTCACCGTCCGTTACCAGGTTACCTACGGCCCATTTCAAGCCGTTTATCGTTACATATGCCCCTACAGTAACCGTGTAAGTCGTTGTTTTACTTTCGTCCTGCTTATTCTTTACCGTTATTGCTGTGGAACCCTCTGCTACGCCGGTAATCCGGATATACTCTTTCCCGATATTTTCTTCGCTACCGGTAACCACCTCTACCGTGGCAATCGAAGTATCGTTGCTGATAGCCGTGATACCGCCGTAGGCCTGGGCCGAAACCGATACGGTTTCATTTACCCCCACGCTTCTGCTGGTAGACCCCAAGGTCGACGCCTGCCAAACCGGAGTAACCCGGAAGGAAACGTTTCCGCCGCCGGCTATCGTGTTGGTCAACGTAATACAAGCCGTATCGATAACGGCGGCATTCGACAAACCGCTCTTGACCTGTAATGCAATATCCTGCTCGCCCGAAGTGGTAGACGGATTGGCCGAGGTGATTTCGAACCATTCCGCTCCCCCGTCGGCCCAGGTGATTTCCGCTTCATATCCCAACGGGCACGCGGTAATCCGGTTGGTGCCCGTTGCGTTACCGGCGGCATCCAGGTCGATATTCGTATCTTGAATTTCGAGTTCGGAGGGGAGAATGTTCACCGTATACTCCGTAAACTGCGTGTGATCCGTATAGTTCATCACTTTTAACGTGCCCTGACCCGCACCGGTAGCCGTTAAGGTATACACCGCTTCATTATCGGTGCTTTCCGTGGCCGAAAGCGTAAGCCCCGTACCCTCGTATTGGAGCTTACTGCCGCCGTACGAGGTAACCCGAATATCCATCGTCGAGGATGTCGAGGGCAACTTGTACAGGGTCAGCGTGGTATTTTCCAGCTTGTCGTCGATCGGAACCGAAACGCCTTCCCGGGTCACGGTCACGCCCTGGAATGCGGGGGTAACCGTAAAGCTGTAATCCGCTCCGCCGATGGTATTCTTAAGCGTTACGGTCGCCTTCTTGCCGCCGGCCAGCTTGTCGGGAACCAGCGAAAAAGTAAGGGTGGCGGTTTGATTGCCGGCCTGACGTGTTGCATGGGGGACGGAAACGGGAGCGTTCAGGGGCGCCTCGTTTGCAGCCGCCGTATAGGTTTCGCCGTCGTGGCTCAACCATTCCGGGCCCCCGTCGAAATCGATGGCTACCGTTATCCCCTGCAGCGAGGTGGTCTGAACCGCGAACGAATTGCGGCCGGTTACGGGAATTTTTACATCCGCCAATGCGGCATCCGTTGCAGGAGTATAAACCGTTCCCGTACCGCCCAGGGCGTCGAACGACGCGGCAACATCCGCATCCTGCAAATTCACCGTTATGTCCGTCTTCAAATCGGGTTGTTTCTTGTTATGGAAAACGAGGGTGCCCGTAGCGTCCGCCACCTCCCGGTCGTTCAATACCAGCGTGAGTAGTGTTTCGGCTGCATTTTCTTCCGGGGTAACGGTCAGCCACGCAGGGGCGCTTTCCATTTCCACGCCGTCGGGGCACAGGAGCTTGATTTTGAGCGAACTGCCGGTAAACCGGTACATCGCGGCCGTGAGCGTTTCCGCATCGAAGCCGTTCGGATTCGTATCGCCCGGTACCGGCGGGAGTGCTACCGCCCGGGGAACGGCGTTCGGTTCGACGAACAGCTTGTTTTCCCGTCCCGAGGCATTGTCGATAAAACGAACGGTCGCTCTCGGATAACGGCCTGCGGTGTAATTTTCTTTTAGCGAGAAAGTATACGTATAACCGAAAGCGGGAAGCGCCTTGGTTTGCGGGGAAATAGCAGGCTCAGATATTTCCAGCCAATCGTAATCCGGATTATCGCCAGCATACGTCTTGGCTACCACCAAGGCCGCATCGCTGCCCGTAACGCTGACTGCAAAGTGATTACCGTCTTTCAGGGTCATGCTTACCGTGCTTGTCGACGCATCCCATTCGGTATCGGCCTGAAAGTCCTCCGGAATGGTTATTCCCAACTCTTCCGGGTTGACCTGCGGGTCGTAATCGTCGAGCGCGCCACTGTCCGACCAGTCCAATTCCTGAAGCACGAAGTCGAGGTGCTCCGCGTCGGCGCCCGTGATTACCACCGCATACCGCCGGTCGGGGTGTACAGCCAGGGGAGTACCCGTTGCATCGCTCGATGAAGCGAAGCGCACCGGGTAACTGACGTCGACGGACTCGGTTTCGCTTTTCCGGTACTTACCCTTTAACACGAGCTGGCTGCCGTCGGAAAGAAGGGAAGGATAGCAGTAAAAGGCGCTCATCCGGATACCGAGGTTCGCCCGGGCGCCGTGGAATTGGCGTTCCGGATAGGTAATTAAATCACCGGCTGCCGCATCGGGAAGGGTGCCGTATACCTTGACCGGGAAGAAGCCGGCGCCTTTTCGACCGTTGTTTAGCGATACCGACTCGATGGTAAAGCGCGACAGCTCGCTGTGGTTGCTGATGTCGAACCGGGCTACCAGCCGGGTAAGCCGGATGTCCGTTTGTACGCGGGCCGTTGCGGTGTAATCGGTCAGGTCGATCGCCTTTCCGGCAGAGCCGCTCATGGGTAGCGGGCAGACCAGGGTGTCTTTTTCGGCTGCCGGGTCGAGTAAGGGGGTGTGGAACGTTTCAAACGCGGTCAGTTCCGGTGTACCGGCGGTTTTCACGGCGCTGGCCGCCTTACCCGGCTCCGCCAGTTCGAGCGGCTTGAAGCCGGCATCGCCTACCGGCTTCGTTTCATCTGCCGGATCGACTAAATCCGGTTGGTTGGCGATGCAGTAGAGTTTCACGAACAGCCCTTTCTGAAGGCTTAGCAAGGCCGTGGTTTGGGAGTCGTCGCCTTCGGCACTTTCCAGTTTAAGCTCGGTAGCGCCTGCAGGTACAGCCGCCGGGTCTTCCCGGTAAGCGAAGCGTTCCTGAAAGGTATACACCCCGTCTTCCGTGGGGCTGCCGAACACATACACATCCAGCGAGGTGACTCGGTTCTCGACCGGCTGAGTACTCGTCCCTTCTGCTGTTGCGGGGACGTTAGCGTCTTCGCTACCGGCAGCGGGCTGGGGTACCGCTCCCACGGAAAGCCGGTTCGTAAAGGTGACTTGCACTTCCTGGCGCGGTATTTCCTGACTGCTTCCACCGGGCGAATCGGGGCCGGCGGGTTTTTCCTCGCGCGTGTCCGTCGAACAGGCGGCCAGCAAGATGCCGACCAGCACTGTACTTAAATGGCGTAATACTTTCATGTTATTCTATTTTTTAAATGGTTGTCCCTGTAGCATAAGGTAACGACCGGAGTGGATACCTATTACCCCCTATATCGTATCCCGGCTCCCGGATTTTTCATCCTTCCGTCTCCTGGCAAGAGATGAAAGCCCCTGATTATACAGCCAAAGCGCCTTGTTTATCAACAAATTACAGAACAGCACAAAGTGAGTCGTCAAACATTCGTAAAACAACAGGCGCGAAAACGGGTCGGTTCGGTAAGGGACAAAACCGCCTCTCTCCTCATTCAGACGGGCAAAACGAGGGGGTACCTTTCAGGCCGGGGACAAATGTTTCAGGCCGCTTTTAGTAAAACATTCGTTAAACAACTGACAATAATCAGCTTACGGGCGCAAAATCATGCAAAGTCATGGAGGTTCGTTTTTTCATGCAGGTGGTTCGGATAAGTTTAAAAGTTAACGATTTACTAAATAAAAGGGTGCGTTCAGGGGTAAGGGCAGGTGGTAAGGGCTATCTTTTATGTTTTTTCTTGATTTCTTATTTTTTCTTTTTACCTTTGTCCCCGATAATCTTGGGTTACAGGGGTATTTTCCGTCTCTTGCCAGAAGACGGATAGCTTCTTCTCCGATTAAATTCTTATACTCCAATCGAATAAAGCTCGCCGGTATTTCTTTCCCGTTACCACGATTTCGTTCGCCAGGTCGATGTATTTGTTATGCGAAGAAGCGATATAAATACGTGTCGTCTTGATTGAAGTATGTCCCATGCCGTGCGAAATGACTTCTTCCGGTATCCCTTTCTGTTGGGCGATGCTCGCCCAACTGTGTCGCGGCACATAGGTGGATAAAGGCAACGACGCGTTTTTAAGCAGCTTCCCTACTTTTTTGAGCCGGAGGTTTTGCAACCGCAAGGCGCTTTCGTACTCCCTCCGGTCGAAATCCGGATTCTTCAGGATGGGGAATACATACACGCCCGGTGTATCCCGGTAGCGTGCTATAAGCCGTTTTATTCCGGGCAGCAGCTTGATATGCAAGGGTTGTCCGGTTTTGTGGCGGCGGTAGGTTAAAAAGCCTCCGGCCAAATCCGCTTTCTTAAGCAAGGCGATGTCGATAAAGGGCATGCCGCGGGTATAATAGCTGAAGAGGAACAGGTCGCGGGCCAGTCGTACCGGTGCAGAGGCCTTACCCAACTCCAGCGCTTCTATTTGTGTGATTGTCTGTTCGCTTACCGCCAGCTTCCGCGGCTTGTCTACGGTTAAACGGATTCCGGTAAAGGGGGAGTCCAGGCCGGTGATAAGTTTTTCTTCCACCGCTTTGTTCCAGATGCGCCTTAAGATACGGATATAAAACAGAATGGTGGAGTTTTTCAGCCCCTTTTGCTGCAAATAGCGTATGTATTCCCGGATAAGGGAGGGCGTTACTTCCTCTTGTATAACGGGGTGGCCGTTTAAATACTTACTAAACGAGTTCATCGTGCTGCGCAAGTGGCGTACCGCGGTGTAGTGGCCTTGCCGCTCGGCCCGGAGCCTGTATTCTTCCAACAGGCAGAGGAAGCATTCGAGACGTTTATGTGTGCGGTAGGTTTCCACGATTTCGGTTAAGGCGCCGTTGCTGTCGCATCCGGCGTAATCTCGGCAGATCGCCGTTAGCTTGTTTTTGTCTCTTTCGAGCTTCCGTTTGGTTTCCCGTAGGGCGGCAAGCCGTTCGGCGGGTTCGCTGCCGGAAATCACGATGTCTTCTTTCGCTTCGCACCATTCATCCGCACGCACTAAATAAGGTAAGGAAATCGTTCGCACTTTCCGGCGGTGTATCAGGCGGAAGGTTAACCGGCCTGCCTTCCCGGGAACGGTGGATTCTCGCAATCTTGTTTTCACTGTTATCATCACACTCTCTGGTTTAAGTTCATCAGTGAAACAAAGTTAGCTATTTTTTCAGTCGGGGCTTTTATAAACACGCGCGGTCGGATAACAAGTTGACAGGAATAAAAGAAGCGTGCCGTCCCCCTATTTTTTGTAACGCGAAAGATAATACAATACCGTGGGCGACAACCCGCTTTCCACCCGGTACCGCGTAGAAGCGCTCACCCCGAAGAAAAACAGACGCTCGCGTACGGTATCCACCGGCAAAAACAGCTCTGTACCCCGCACACCGGTAGCCAGGATATGTTGCGGCGACGAGGTATCCAGCGAATCGCGGCTACCGTAATATACCGTATACGTAGTTCCGTCGGCGGGTTCCCCCACCGGCTCCCAGCTCAGCTTCAGCTCGGCGCCAGAACGTTCCGCCCGTACTTCGGCAGGCGCCGGCGGAACGGAATCGTTGAGCCAGGTGAGCGGCGGCAGCATGGCCGGATACCGGTAATACACCTCCTTCAACTCGCTGTATACCCCGTGCGCATGATCCAGTACCGAAGCGCACCGGAAAAAGGCGCATCCCGCCCCGCCGAAATAGCGGGTATAATCCAGCTGGTCGGTAATCGTAGTCAATTCCCAACCGGCATCCGGCTCGTCCAGCCGGTAAACGCCCAGCCCCGGTACTACCAGGCGGCCGTGACTGCCGGCCACCCAATCGTCGACAAACGGAAAAAAGTGCTCGTACCGGTAGTACATCATCGGTACCACCATATCGTGTTTACCCCCCGCCATCCACTTCTTCGGGTCTTGGTATACGCTTCCGTATGCTGTCCAGCCGGCATCGGGCATCTGCTGCGTAGGCCCGTACTTCCCCAACGGCGCGCTGCTTACCTGCACCCAGGGCTTTAGGGCTTTCACCGTATCGTATAAACGCGCTACCAGCCGGTCGATATTCTGCCGGCGCCACTCGGATACCTCCATCCCCTTTCCGTACCGGGCATACACCTGCTTGTCGGGGAACGCCTCCGCCTTTTCCGGATAACGGATATAATCGAAATGAATTCCGTCGACATCGTAAGCGGCTACCAACTCCCGTACCATCGACGCCAGGTAATCCGCCGTGCCGGGCAGCCCCGGATCGAGATACCAGGCGCCGTTATAGCGTTTGCACAACGCGGCATGCCGTTTGACGGGCGACAATTTTCCCTGTTCCTTCACACTTTTATCGGAGCCCAGCGGAAAAGTAACGAACCAGGCATGGCACTCCAGGCCCCGCTTGTGGCACTCCTCTACGGCGAATGCCAGCGGGTCGTATCCCGGATTTCCGTTACAGGAGCCGGTAAACACCGCGCTGTACGGCTCGAAAGCCGAGCGGTACGCCACATCGCCCCGCAAACGCGCCTGGAAAAACACCGTGTTGAAATTGGCCGCCGCCAAGCTGTCGAGCAACGTGCACAACGCTTGCTGCTGGCGCACCCGGCTCGCCGCATCGGTTGCTTTCACCTGCGGCCAGTCGAGCCCGTACACGGTGGCGAGCCACACCGCGCGCACCTCGTATTTCGGTTGTGCCCGGAGCGACAGTGAAAAGAAAAGCAGGGAAAGGAAAAGAAGCGTCTTTTTCGTCATACGGTCGTTTATTTCGATACTATACAGGAACCGCTTCGCGCCAAGTCCGGATACCGGCGTACACACGGGCGGTTTCCGATATAACAAATTTAGAGTCCTTTTGCTTTCGCCTCGTTCCAGATTTTATCCATTTCTTCGAGTGTCATCTCTTTGAGATTCTTTCCCTGCCGGATGGTGTGCTCTTCGAGGTAATTGAACCGGCGGATAAATTTCTGATTGGTACGTTCGAGCGCATTGTCGGGATTGATTTTATATAACCGCGCCGCATTGATGAGGCTGAAGAACAAATCCCCGAACTCCGCCTCCATCTTGTCGGCGTCCATCCGGTCGATTTCCGTTTTCAACTCGGTAAACTCTTCCTGTACCTTATCCCATACCTGCTCACGCTCCGTCCAGTCGAAACCGACGTTGCGGGCTTTATCCTGGATACGGTGCGCTTTCACTACCGAAGGCAATGCGGCCGGTACGCCTTGGAGCACGGTTTTGTTGCCGCCTTTTTCTTTCAGCTTCAGTTGCTCCCAGTTCTGTTCCACCTTTTGCGACGAATCGGCCGACCCGTCGCCGAACACGTGCGGATGGCGGTAAATCAGTTTTTCGCACAAGCTGTCGCACACGTCCTTCATATCGAACGCTTCCTTTTCGTCGCCGATTTTGGCATAGAAAGCGATATGCAACAGCAAATCGCCTAACTCCTTCTTAATATCGGTGTCGTCTTCGCGCATCAGCGCATCGCACAACTCGTACGTTTCCTCTATCGTATTGGTGCGCAGGCTTTCGTTGGTTTGTTTCCTGTCCCACGGGCATTTCACCCGCAATTCGTCCAGAATATCGAGTAACCGGCCGAAAGCCTCCATTTTTTCCTGTTTCGTACTCATAAATTCTCCTTATATATTATACAAACACCTGCCGTTCTTAACCGGAAAAGGCACGGTGGCGGAACGCATATTCAATCCGTCCCGGCCCCCGCGCCTTTCCTTTACCGGCGGAGCGGTTATTTCCGTTCCGCTTTATAGTTCCGCAATCCTTCCTGGAGGAAACGGATGTATTTGTTTACATTTTCGTCGAAGGCATACGACGGCGCCAGCGGTTTCCCGGCATTGTCGAGCAACACGTAAAAAGGCTGCGCATTCGCGCCGAACTTGCTTCGTTGCAAATAGCTCCACTTATCGCCGATGGTTTTGAGTTTGCGGGTTTTCCCGTGCTCGGTAATCGTAATCGGTTCCGCGAGCTTGGTTTTATCGTCGACCATCAAGGTTATCAGCACATAATCGTTTTCGATAATCTGCTTCACCTTCGGGTCGGTCCATACCGAGGCCTCCATTTTCCGGCAGTTCACGCAACCGTATCCGGAGAAGTCGATCATCACTGGTTTGTGTACCTTGGCGGCATACGCCATGCCGGTTTCATAGTCGTCGAAGGCGGCATGCACCTCGTTGTTATACAGGTTGAAATCCTGTGTATAAAGCGGAGGAGCGAAAGCGCTGATGGCTTTCAGCGGAGCGCCCCACAAACCGGGTACCATATACATGGCGAAAGCCAGCGATACGATTGCCATAAACAGGCGCGGCACCGATACGTACTTCAGGTCGCTGTCGTGGCTGAACTTGATTTTTCCTAAGAGGTACAACCCCAGCAACACGAAAATCACGATCCACAAGGTGATAAATACTTCCCGGTCGAGCAACCGCCAGCCGTACGCCAGGTCGGCCACCGAAAGAAATTTCAGCGCGAGCGCCAGTTCGAGGAAGCCCAACACCACTTTCACCGAGTTGAGCCAGCCGCCCGACTTGGGCATGCTTTGTAGCCAGGAGGGGAAGATGGCGAACAAACTGAACGGAATCGACAAGGCCAGGGCGAACCCGAACATGCCGATAGCCGGACCTACCGCCGAACCCATCGAAGCGGCCTGCACCAGTAACGTTCCGATAATGGGCCCCGTACAGGAGAAAGATACCAGCACCAGGGTGAACGACATGAAAAAGATGCTGAGCAATCCCGTCGTGGTATCGGCCTTGGCATCCATCTTATTCGTCCACGAAGCCGGCAGTACCAATTCGAAAGCGCCGAAAAACGAAACGGCGAATACCACCAGCAACGCAAAAAAGATAATATTGAAGATGGCGTTGGTGGATAAATCGTTCAGCGCGCTGGCGCCGAACACCGCCGTAATCAGTAAGCCCATCAGCAAATAAATAATGATGATGGAAGCGCCGTATGTCAACGCATCGCGAATGGCTTTTTTCCGGTTCTTGGTTCTTTTCAGGAAGAAGCTCACCGTCATCGGAATCATCGGCCACACGCAGGGCGTAAGGAGGGCAATCAATCCCCCGATAAAACCGGTGATGAAAATAATGAACCAGGAGGTATCGGCGGCGCTCACGGTGGTATCGCCGTACGCCTTCAATTCGCTCACCACAGGCGCCCACCATTCCCGGTTATCGGTAACCGTAGCGGGAACCGTTTCTTTTTCGCGGGCTTCGGCGGGCGTTTCTTCCGGTACCACCGGCAGCGAATCGGCGGCTACCCGCGTTGCGTCCGGCGCCACATCGGGCTTATCCTCCGCCGGTGTGGCTGTAGTGGCCGTTAACCGGTCGGCGCCGAACGAAAAACTTTCGCGCTCGGGAGGCAAGCAATTCTCGTCGTTGCACGCCATATATTCCACTTCGCCTGCAACGGCAAACTTTTTCGGGTCAGTAACCTTTATCTTCTGTACAAAGGTTACTTTGCCGCCGAACCAGCGCAATTCCATATCGAACAATTCGTCGAACACCGTAGTCGGTTTCGTCGTAGCGTAAGGCGCACCGACCAACTCGGCGCCTTGTATCGTTTCGAACGTAAAAGCGGTAGACACGGGGCCGCCCTCGGGCAGATTCATATCATACAAGTGCCATCCGTTTTCCAGCGTAGCGGTAAAAAGCAGTTCCTTTTCGGCGGAACCGGAGTCGTTCAATCCGAACTCCCACGTTACCGGGGTGAAAATCTGGGCTTGCGCCGCTACTGCGATAAAAGCCAGCAGCACCCATCCGATCATTTTCTTCATTACTCTATGTGTTTTTGTTGTTAATTTCTATTCGCGTTTCTTCACCAATCCGTTGAAACTGGCGGGTACCGGCGTTTCGAATACCATCTCGCTACCCGTCACCGGATGGATAAACCCGAGCACGGAAGCATGCAGCATCAAGCGCCGGGCCGGATTGGTAGCGGCGCCGTACTTCGGGTCGCCGGCCACCGGACAGCCGATGGATTCGAGCTGGGCGCGAATCTGGTTTTTCCTACCTGTTTCCAGTTCCAGTTTCAGCAGCGAATATTCGCCGTTACTTTTCAATACGGTGTACCGCATAATCGCCTCCTGGCCGCCCACGGGCGTAACATATACCTTCAACCCGGCATTTTCGGCCAGGTACGAAGTAAGCAAATCCGTTTCCTTTTCGGGACATCCTTCCACCACGGCCACATAGGTACGGCGGGTAATCATCTCGCTCCAGTTATCCTGCAATTCGTGTTGCACCGACTGGTTCTTGGCGAACATCATCAGCCCCGACGTTTCGCGGTCGAGCCGGTGAAGGATAAAAATCCGGTTGGCCGGATTGCTTTTCTTTACATATTCGCTCAACAGGTGGTAAGCCGTGCGGTTCTTTTCCCTATCGGTAGCCATCGACAACAATCCGGCGCTCTTTTCCACTATGATGAGCGAATCGTCTTCCCAAACGATTTTCAGCAGAGGATGCGAGAAATCGACCTGCCGCTTATCGTAATCGATTTCCACCCGGTCGGCCGGTTGCAAGGGAACATCCTTGCAAACCGCTTGTCCGTTCACACTTACCTGCCGGTTGCGGAAGAGCGTTTTCAGCGACGTTTTACTTTGTCCGGCCAACTTGGCCTGGAGAAAATCCAGCAGGGCGGAAGCTTCGCTCACTGTCCAGCGTTGTATCCGCGGAGCGCCGGAGCGGTTATTTCTTTTAGGACTCGATTGGTTCTGATGCATACCTGTTTCTTATGGAGTGCAAAAGTACAGGCAATTACGTTAGTATGCAACTTTTAGCCGCACTAAATCGAAGACACGGAAAGAAGGAAACAGCCGTATTACACAGGCTGACCGAATTTACAAAACAACAGGCATAACAAGTTTTTCGTATCATAATTCCCGGAAACAATCTTTTCAGTTAACGTATCCGACGAATAAAAACGGGCATTCCGGAAGATGCCGGAACGAAAAGAAAGCATCCTCCGGAAAAAACATACCGATGCTTTAAAAAAAACCGTAACCTGTTTCCGGCTTACCGGAGAATACCGAAAGAAAAAAAGCCTGCCGGAAAAATTCCCGGCAGGCTCCGACGTATCCGAAATCTGCAAACTCCAATCGTCGTTCATATCTTTATATCCGGCCCGAACCCAACGCCCCGGGCCGGCACACTTTATCGTTCTATAATCGGTTTATACTTCGGAACCAGCAGCTTCATTACAGTCCAGCCGATCAGATAGGCAACCGCACAAAACATGAATACGATGGCATATCCGGCCGGTTTCCCTTCGAAACCCATAAAATGCATCTGGGTTTCGCCGCTATAAGTAAACAGCATCCCGGCGCCTTTCTGGATGAAGAAGGAGCCTACACCGCCGGCCATCCCGCCGATACCCGTAATCGTGGCAATCGCATTTTTAGGAAACATATCGCCTACCGTGGAAAATATATTCGCGCTCCATGCCTGATGCGCCGAACCGCCCACGGCAATCAACAGGATAGGCACCCAGAAACTGATATAGCCTAACGGCTGGGCGAACAATACGACCAACGGGAAGAACGCGATAATCAGCATCGCCCGCATACGACCGGCATACGGATTCATCCCCTTGTTTATAAAATAAGTGGGGAACTTGCCGCCGAATACCGAGCCGAATACCGTAATGGTGTACAATACCGCAATGGGCCACGCAATCTGCGTACCTTCCATACCGTATTGCATTTTCAGGTAAGCCGGTGTCCAGAAAAGGAAGAACCACCATACCCCGTCGGTCATGAACTTACCGAAGGCGAACGCCCAGGTTTGCTTAAAGCTCAGGCATTCGAGAAAAGAAAGCTTCTTTTCGTCGACCACTTCTACTTCGGGCGCATCTTCCAAATCATCCTGGTGAATATACTCGCGCTCAGCCCGGTTTACCTTCTTATTTTCCTCGATGGGCTTGTAAACGAACAGCCAGATACCCATCCAGACGAAACCGATGGCGCCTACGATAATAAAAGCAGCTTCCCATCCCCAGATTTCCGCCATCAACGGTACCGTTAACGGAGCTACGATAGCGCCTACGTTCGCACCGGAATTAAAAATGCCGGTAGCGTATGCCCGGTCTTTTTTAGGGAAATATTCGGCTGTGGCCTTGATAGCCGCCGGAAAGTTACCCGCCTCGCCGAGTGCCAGTACGCAACGTGCGATGACAAAGAAAGTAACGCTCACCATGCTGATGGTAGCCGCCAAATCGGTGCCGGCCGCCACCGCACGCAAGGCAGCCGCATCAGGCAACCCTACCCAGGCTTCGGTAAGAACGCCGCAACCGGCATGCAAAGCGGCGCCTGCCGACCAGATACCGATAGACCAGGCGTATCCTTTTTTCGTTCCCAGCCAGTCGATAAAACGGCCGGCGAACAACATCGAAACCGCATAAAAAAGAGAGAATATGGCCGTAATGCTGCCGTAGTCGCTGTCGGTCCAGTGGAATTCTTCTTCCAATAGGGGTTGCAGCAAGGAAAGCACTTGCCGGTCGAGGTAATTTACAGTAGTCGCGAAAAAAAGCATCGCACAGATGATCCACCTGTAATTCGTCATTTTTCCGTTCGTGGGTAGTGTGTTCATAGTATGATATTAATTTAGTATTTCCTTCGGATTCAAACGCGTTAATATAAAACGACGTTGCGAATATACGACGAACCGTTTTTT
>DBGBSM010000156.1:0-6951 GCA_048468815.1 Parabacteroides sp. | reverse complement strand
TACCTGAAGCGGCCCGATATCGTTTTAATCGACGATTATGCGCATCATCCGGCCGAGTTGAAAGCCAGCATCCTTTCGGTAAAGGAATTGTATGCCGGGAAAAAGATTACCGGTATCTTCCAGCCGCACTTATATACGCGCACCCGTGACTTCGCCGATGAGTTCGCCGCCAGCCTTTCGTTGTTGGACGAATTGATTTTACTGGATATTTATCCGGCGCGCGAAGAGCCGATTCCGGGCGTATCCTCGCAACTGATTTTCGATAAGGTAACGATTGCGCGGAAACGGATATGTACCCGGGCGGAACTGCCGCAGGTAATGGCCTCGGGCCGGTATGAAGTAGTGTTGATGGCAGGAGCGGGCGATATAGACCGGCTGGTACTGCCTGTAAAAGAAATATTGGAAAAGAGCGAATGAGAACGGTTTCGGTCATAGTAGCTACCTTGTTGTTCTGTTACCTGGTCGGCGTGTCGGTTTATTTTTCGCGCGACAGGCAGGTAAAAACATGCACGGACATCCGGATTGTGGTAAAAGACAGCCTGGAGAAGCACTTCGTGAACGAAAAGGATGTGGAACTGATCTTGAAACGCGCTTCGCTCAATCCCATCGGGAAGCCGATGGGAAAAATCAATACGGAGAAAATCGAAAACGTATTGATGGACAACCAGATGATTCGCGAAGTGGAAGCATATAAAACGCCTTCGGGTATCATCCGGCTGGAAATCGTGCAGAAAATGCCTGTGTTGCGGATTATGGGCGTGCGCGGAAACTACTATGTAGATAACGAAGGAAGCACGATGCCGATTTCGTCGCATTACGTAGCGCATGTTCCGGTTGCCACCGGATTTGTGGAAAAAGCGTTCGCAATGACCGACTTATACAAATTTGCATTATTTTTGCAGGAGAATAAATTCTGGTATAACCAGATAGAGCAGATTTTCGTTTCTCCCGACCGGGAAATCGAGTTAGTTCCCCGCGTTGGGAATCACCGTATCCTGCTGGGCTCGCTCGACGATTATCGAACCAAGTTAGATAATCTGCGGCTTTTTTATCGCCAGGCCATTCCGTATGTGGGGTGGGATAAATACAGCCTGATTAATTTGAAGTATAAGAATCAGATAGTTTGTACAAAAAAATAGAATATATGGGATACTCGGACTTTATAGCCGCTATCGATCTGGGAACCTCCAGGATGGTGGGAATGGTAGGAAAAAAGAATGAACAAGGCGTTCTTTCGATTATCGCCTACGAGGTAGAAAATTCGGCTACTTGTATCCGGAGGGGATGTGTATATAACGTAGAAGAAACGGCCAACAAGATAAAACGACTGATACGCAAGCTCGAAAACAAGTTGCAAGGCGTATCGATCGGCAAGGTGTACGTAGGCGTAGGCGGCCAGTCTATCCGCACGATAGAACATACGGTACCGAAAGTATTGGGGGCCGACGGAGTGGTTACCGAGGATGTAATCAAGTCGTTGTACGAAGAATGTTGCAACTACCGGCCGGATATGCTGGATGTGTTGGCGGCCGTTTCGCCCGTATATTACCTGGACGACCGCCCCGAACTGAATCCGGTAGGCGTGCCGTGCAGCCGTATCGAGGCGCGTTACAAGCTCATCGTGGGGCGTCCGTCGTTGAGGCGCAACATATATAAAAGCATTGCCGAGCGGGCCCAGATCGAAATCGCCGGGGTAATCGTTTCGCCGTTGGCGCTGGCGTATGCCGTATTGAGCGAAGACGAGCGCGACCTGGGTTGCGCCCTGATCGGTTTCGGTGCAGGTGTTACCACGCTTACGGTATTTAAAAACAACCAGTTGAAGAACATCACGGTGATTCCGTTCGGGAGCAACCTGATTACGAAAGACATCCTGAGCCTGCACTTGGTGGAACCGGAAGCCGAACGGCTGAAAATTACCTACGGCAGTGCGGTGATGGACCCGGATTCCGAGCAGGTGGTGCAGATTAACTCGGCCGACGGCCTGGGCATCCGCGACCTGAAGCTCTCCGATTTGAATAACATCGTCGAGGCCCGTATCGATGAAATCCTGGAGAACGTATACGTCCGGCTCGACGAGCTGGGCCTGAATAATTCGCTCGGTGCCGGCGTGGTTATTACGGGGGGCGGAGCCGCTTTGAAAAACTTGCAGGAGGTAATCAGGCAACGGCTCAATCTGCCGGTGCGGTACGGGGCTACCCGGAAGAGCTTGCTTGAACCCCGCGAACCGCTGGCCGGAAACCCGGAATATGCGGTGGCCATCGGATTGCTTTTGCAAGGCCATAAAAATTGTGCGGCGCCTGCACCGGTGAAAGACCCGGTACCCGAGCCCGTTGCTCCTCCTTCGGATGTAGACCCGGAACCGGTAAAACCTTCCAAGAAAAAGAAAAGCGGCGGCATCTTCGGCGGCTGGGGAAAACGAATCGACGATATGACGAAATCCCTTTTCGACGACGAGGAAACCAGGTAAAAACAAGTATAAAAACGGACGACAATGGACGACACGATATTGAGTTTCAATTTGCCTACCGACAGCCCTAAAATCATTAAGGTAATCGGCGTGGGCGGGGGCGGCGGAAATGCCGTTTCCCACATGTATAAAGAAGGTATCCATGATGTTACTTTCGTGCTGTGTAATACCGACAACCAGGCGTTGAACCGTTCGGATATACCGGTGAGGCTGTCGCTCGGACGGAACATTACCCAGGGGCTCGGCGCCGGGAACCGCCCGGAGCGGGCGCGTATGGCCGCCGAAGAAAGCCTCGAAGAAATCCGGGGCATGCTGAACGACGGTACCCGGATGGTATTTATCACCGCCGGGATGGGCGGCGGTACCGGTACGGGCGCAGCGCCCGTGATAGCCAAGGCAGCCAAAGACATGGGCATTCTTACGGTAGGTATCGTTACCATTCCTTTCGTATTCGAAGGCGAGCGTAAGATTATCCAGGCGTTGAAAGGGGTGGAAGAAATCAGCAAAAACGTAGATGCCCTGCTGGTAATCAATAACGAGCGCCTGCGCGAGATTTACTCGGAGCTTACGGTACTCAACGCTTTCGGAAAGGCCGACGATACGCTGACGATCGCCGCCAAGAGCATTGCCGAAATTATCACGTTGCCGGGCGTAATCAACCTCGACTTCGCCGATGTGAGCACCATCCTGAAAGACGGCGGCGTAGCCGTGATGAGCAGCGGTTTCGGCGAAGGCGAAGGCCGGGTGCGGAAGGCGATAGAAGACGCGCTGAACTCACCGTTGTTAAATAACAACGACGTGTTCAACGCGAAGAAAATATTGCTGAACGTTTCGTTCAGCGAAGGGCAGGCCACCGAGTTGCGGATGGACGAGATGAACGACATACACGAATTCATGTCGCGTTTCAGCCGCGAGATAGAAGTAATCTGGGGTACGGCGGTCGACAATACGCTGGAAAGCAAAGTAAAGATTACCATCCTGGCAACCGGATTCGGCATCGACAACATTCCGCAGATTGCCGATATGCACCGGGCCGAAGCCACCCGGATGACGGAAGAAGAAATACGCCGCCAGGAAGAAAAACTCCGGCAGGAGCAGGAAGAGCAGGAGCTTATCAGCAAATACTACGGCACCACCGTGCCTAAGATGAACAAGGTGGCTTCGCGCTCGAAGGCGGTACTCACGGCGGAAGAGTTAGACGACGACGTACTCATCGGCCTCATAGAAGATTATCCTACGTATAACCGCGACCCGAAACTGATTGTCCGTGCGCGGGCGGAAGTAACGGGCGACGGCGCCCCGGTTTCTTCGTCCCGTACGACAACGGAAAGCAAATCGCAGCGTAAGGATAACGACAAGCCGTCAGGCGGAAAAGTAATCAGCTTCCGGTAAAGAAAAGTATACATCAAAAACCGACATACAATGGATTTATTCGACCAGGTCAGTAACGACATCAAAGAGGCCATGAAGGCCAAAGACAAGGTGCGGCTGGAAACGCTCCGGAACATAAAGAAATTTTTCCTCGAAGCCAAAACGGCTCCGGGCGCCGACGATACCCTTACCGACGAGGCGGCGTTGAAGATTATGCAGAAATTGGTGAAACAGGGAAAAGACTCCGCGCAAATCTACATCGGGCAGAACCGCCCGGATTTGGCGGACGCCGAATTAGCCCAGGTAGCCGTAATCGAAACCTATCTGCCCCAACCGATGAGCGCCGAAGAACTCGAAGCCGGGCTGAAAGCCATTATCGCCCAGGTAGGCGCCACGGGTCCGAAAGATATGGGCAAAGTAATGGGGGTAGCCTCCAAAACGTTTGCCGGGCGGGCGGAAGGCCGCGCTATTTCGGAAACCGTGAAGAAACTGTTGGCCTGAGAGCATCCGTCGCCACACCGAAAAGGCTTTCCGGCATACTGTAAAAGCCGGATGCAGCGTGGCGCGGAATCCGGAGCGTACCGGCCTGCATAAACTGCCGCAGGCCGGTACGCCGGAATTCTTCAGACAGAATATTCTTTTCCTTTTCAACTTTAATTCTCCTACTTCCCTTTAGACAATAAAACCATGATTTCTTTTCTGCTTTGTTTGGTAATGTTGGTGGCCGGCTATCTGGTTTACGGCAAATTCGTTGAAAAAATTTTCGGCTTCGACCCGAAGCGTGTACCTCCGGCCGTTTCCATGCGCGACGGAGTGGATTATATTCCGCTACCCACCTGGAAAATCTTTATGATACAATTTCTCAACATCGCCGGCCTGGGCCCCATCTTCGGCGCCATTATGGGCGCCAAGTTCGGTACGGCCTCGTATTTGTGGATTGTTTTCGGCAGCATCTTCGCCGGAGCCGTGCACGATTACCTTTCCGGCATGCTTTCCATGCGGAACGGCGGCGAAAGCTTGCCTGAGCTGATAGGCCGTTACCTGGGAACGAACGTAAAGCAAGTGATGCGGGCCTGGACGGTGATGCTCATGGTGCTGGTAGGCGCCGTATTCGTGGCAGGCCCCGCCGGATTACTGGCCAAGCTTACGCCCGATTCGCTGAACCTCACCTTCTGGGCCACGGTGGTATTTCTGTATTATATCCTCGCTACGCTATTGCCTATCGATAAGATTATCGGAAAAATCTACCCCCTGTTCGCCATCGCCCTGTTGTTTATGGCGGTGGGCATCCTGGCGATGCTTATCTGGCACCACCCGCAACTGCCCGAGTTTACCGACGGTTTCGAAAACCCGCACCCCCAGAACCTCCCTATTTTCCCGATGATGTTCATTACCATTGCGTGCGGCGCTATTTCGGGATTCCACGCCACGCAATCGCCGTTGATGGCGCGTTGCATGACGAACGAGCGATACGGCCGTCCGGTTTTTTACGGAGCGATGATTACCGAGGGCATCGTGGCCCTGATTTGGGCGGCGGCCGCCACGTATTTTTTCCATACCGAGGCCGGTACGGATATTTTCGCCGCCGGCTCGGGTAACGACAATGCGGCCATCGTAGTCGATTCGATTACCAAAGAATGGTTGGGTGCGATAGGCGGTTTCCTGGCGATTCTGGGCGTAATAGCCGCACCGATTACCTCGGGCGATACGGCCTTCCGCTCGGCGCGCCTGATTGTAGCCGACTTTTTGCATATCAGCCAGAAGCCGATAGCCAAGCGGCTGCTTATCAGCATTCCGTTGTTCGTAGTGGGCTTCCTGTTGCTGCAGGTCGATTTCTCGGTTATCTGGCGATATTTCGCCTGGAGCAACCAAACGCTGGCCGTCGTTACCTTGTGGGCGCTTACCGTATACCTGGTACGGGCCAGGAAGCTCTATATCATTACCTTGATACCCGCCTTGTTTATGACGGCGGTTTGCACCACCTACATCCTGATAGCTCCCGAAGGCTTGCGGACAGACCCGGTGATTTCGCAATACATCGGGGTAGGTGTTACGGCAGTGGTGTTCATCGTGTTTATCTGGTGGAAACGACGTTCCGGAAAGGAAGAATGTACAACCGTTTCCTGAAAACCGAACGGCTCCGTTTCCTTTATAAGGATATTCGAAAATTCTTTTCGCCCTTACCCTTTCTTCTTCCGGTACCGGATAAATAACGTATCGGGTGAAACAACTGTTTCATGCAGAAGAAACTTTTGTTTCATGCACAAGAAACATTTGTTTCATGCAGAAGAAACACTTGTTTCATGCCGGTGAAACTTTTGTTTCAACCGGATTCGGCTGAAAACATCCTGCCGGTAAGTTTTCTGCGCTTCCTCCGGTTTCGGCCGGCCCGGTTGCATGCCCGGCGAATTGTTACCGATTTGCGCTTCCGCCGGTGGAGCGGTGAAGGAGCGAAAATGCAGGCGGCAGGAAAAGGAAAGGTAAAATAAAACGAGGCGACCGGTTCATTACGAACCGGCCGCCTCGGCCTTTTTTATTCGGTTTTACCCGGATTACAAAATCTGGATACCTTCTTCGCGGGCTTGTTCCTCGCCCGAAGGCGTAATCAGTTTGTATCCCTTTCCGTGGATATTGATGATTTCGATACCCGGATCGTCTTTCAGCAATTTACGCAGCTTGGTAATGTATACGTCCATGCTCCGGGCATTGAAGTAGTTATCGTCTACCCAGATGGTTTTCAATGCATAGTTCCGTTCCAGTATTTCGTTGGCGTGCGCGCAGAGCAAGCTCAGCAACTCGCATTCTTTGGTGGTGAGTTTCGTTACCTTGTCGCCGATAGCCAGGGTTTGTTTCTGTGTATCGAACAAGAAGTTCCCTAATTTATAGAATGGAATATCTTTCATCTTTTTCCCTTTCACCCGGCGCAGAATCGCTTCGATACGAAGCAACAACTCTTCCATGCTGAACGGTTTGGTAAGATAATCGTCGGCACCGATCTTGAAGCCCTCCAGGATATCTTCCTTCATCGTTTTGGCGGTAAGGAAGATAATGGGTATTTCCGGATTTACCGACCGGATTTCCTGTGCCAACGTAAATCCGTCTTTTTTAGGCAT
>DBGBSM010000155.1:0-11732 GCA_048468815.1 Parabacteroides sp. | reverse complement strand
AAAAATAGAGTAATATTTCAAATTATTCTTTATTTTCGTATATAAATTTTGACTTTTCTACAGGAAGGAGGATAATTCTCCTTTTTCGTTGATAAACGTTTTACAAAGAACGTCTGTTTTGTATGGATTTTATATCCGGTTGCGTCTATATTATGTTCGTTTTTGTCTAAAATCGGCGTAAGACGGATAAAAACGGCTTTCTGTTTTACAAAGTGCGGAAATCCGGATGGTTGCTTGCCTGTATGGCCACACATTCGATTTCAATCAACCAAGCCGGTCGGTAGCCGGGCGCTTCTACGATAAGAAACGGCATTTCCGGACAAGCTGTTTGTATGTGCCGGCTTACTTTTTCTCCGTCGGAAGCATGCCGGAGATATACTACCATTTGCACTACATCCGTGAGCGACGCCCCGCCTTCCCTTAACAATGCGGAAATGTTTTCCAGTATCCGGTCGGTTTGTTTCAGTACGTCGTCGGGAAACAGTACTTTTCCTTTGTTGTCGAGGCTGGCCGTGCCGGAAATAAAGAGATGCGTACGGTCGCCGTAAGTAACCGCCGTTCCCCGCTCGAAGGTAACGCCGTACTCGTAAGTCGGATTCAGGTGGGTAGGCGCGTGGAGGTAACGCACTTGTCCGGGCTCCAAGCCTTTCACGGCATACGCGTCTAACTGGGCCAGTACGTCCGGATGCAAGTAACGTCCTTCGATACAGGTACTGGCTACGTAGTGAGTCTTTTCCGTCAGGTTTTGGGTAAGGAACACTTCCGTGCGCGCTTTTACCACGCCGGGATAGTTCTCTTTTACGTTTTGAACGAAAAACCAGGTGCGGATGCCGTTATTCCCCATCGTAGCGCCTACCTGGCAAAGCATCAGGATATAATCGTTCAGTAAGAGCCGGGTTTGGAATTCGGAATTAGCGGCCTGGTTGAATAATCCGCCCGCCCAAAGATGGCTATATCCGTTGTGGCTCGCTTCGAACAGGCCGGTTCCGTGCACTTTGGTTTCCATGCCGGTTTGCACATATGCCCATAGCGCGATACGGCTACCGTTTACAGGCGGTTGTTGCACGATGGAAACGGCGCAAATCGGCAAGTCGCGATCGTGCTCCATAACCTGGCTCCAAAGGGCGGCGGCATCGCTCAGAAAATACCGGCGGAAAACGGCCGTTCCGTTTTCAGGCAACTGTTCCCTCCATACGTTCCGGTAAGCCTCGTAAACAGCGTTGAGCTGTTGGCCGGGCGGCAACGACGTATCGGTAACGGAGAATAGTAAATGATGCTCGGCTGTGCCGCCGGTTCCGGTAAAAGCACTATGTTGTATGCAAACGCCTCCGTTTTCATACGCATGGACGGTGAATGAGTGGCGGGAAAGTGGTTGCGGTGTAGTCATGGCACAAATTATTTCCTTCACGGATGTGAATCGTTTCAGGAAGTAAATATACGGTATTTACCCGAAGAAGGCAAACGGAGAAACGATAAATCCGGTAGGGAAGCGGCTTTTTCACTTCCCGCAACGGAACGAACGGGCAAGAGATAACCGCTACGAAATTATTCGCCATTCGTTTTTTCGATGCGGAATCCGGCCTCCCGGATAAATTGTAAGGTAGCGAGCGCCGTGTTCCGGTCGTAGGCTTTTTCTGTTTCCGATAACTTTTCGTAGGGGACGAGGCCGGGATGGGTTTTGAGCCGGTCACTCCTCTCGGGGCCGTAGACCCACCCTTCTTCGAGCCGGGAGGCCATCCATGTATCGTGTACATGCTCGGCCAGTCGTTCCATCAACGGCACTAATTCTTCCGGTAGCCCGGCTTTTTCCATTTCTTCTTTATTCATACCCTTTTTGTTTTAAAAGATAATACGCTGCTTTTTCCTGTTTTTACCGGAAAATAATCGGAAATACCACCCATACGTATATATTCCGGTTAATCCGGAAACTATTTTACTCTATCTAACCGTTATCGCCGCCTTGCCGGGTAGCCGGTCGGCGTCCGGAACGCTTATTCGCTTTCTTGCAGTTCCAGGAATCCCACCAGTACGTTGTTTTCAGGAACCCGTTGTTGTAGCTTGTTTAACTTTCCGGCGGCATCCCGGCGCAGAAAAGTAAACGTATCCTCTCCGGGTTGTTCTTTGGCATTTTTGTAGCCGGTTACGTTGGTTACAGCCCTTCCTTTCCGGGCAAGCAGGATGTCGCCGGTTTGCAGTACCGGATGCGGCAGGTTATCTTTCGTTCCTATCACCGCCAGTCCGCCGAACGGAAACGACCCTTTTTCCACGCCGGCATAGAACTGCTTGACGGCTGGTACGTACGAAGCGGTTTCCGGGAAATAATTCCGGTACCGGTCGAGTTCGTCGTGCAGTTGCCGGAGCATGTCGCCGGTAGTTAACGAATACGTTACTTCGAACCAGCCCGATACGTCGTACCCTTTCGCCCGGGCTTCCGCTTTATCGCGCTCGTTCTGCTTTTCCGAAGCGGCCCGGCGTACGGCCGTCCGGTTCATGATGGTTGCCAGCCGTACGATTTTACCCCACATCAGGTGCTGGTCGTCGTCGGGCATAAGCCGGCACTTTTCCATGATACGCCGGAGCGAATCCTCTATTTTCTGTTCCGTAGCCTGTAGTTGCTGTTGTTTATCGGTTACTTCGGCGGCTAATTGTTCTATATGTTCGATGCGTTGAGCTGTTTGGTCAGAATTGACCGGGGAAGCGGCCTTTTGTTCTTTTTTCCGTTCTTCCTCCCTCTTTTTCAGTTCCCGCAGTTTCCGTTCTTCCCGTTCCAGGTCTACGGCCTGTTGCGTGGTACGTACGGCTATCTGCTGGTTAAGCCCTTCCATTTTCTCTAATTCTATCTTTTCCAGCCGTTCGTATTCTTCTTTCGGCAAATTCAACGTCGTATGGGTGGGGAAATTTTCCCAGGAAGTGGAAAGCTCTTTATAATTTTTCAATGCTTTGGCAGGCATGGTCGATAGTAACTCCAGGTAGCAGAAATAGAGCAGGTTGGTGGCATGCCGGAAAGCCTTCGTATTCACTTCGTTCGAAACGAGCGAGATTTCCGGAACCGTTTCCATCCGCAAAAAAGTTTCGAGCACTTCTATCGAATGGGCGGCGTCGTCGAAATAAGAAGGATAGAACGTGCGGTGGAATACTTCGATCTCCGAAACGTCGATTCCGCGCATATACAACATAAAATGCTGAAAAGAAGTGAGCCCGAAAGTAGTCGTATCGTGTTGCAGTTTCTTTATCTCGTTCCGGCGGAAGGCGAATGTTTCGCGCATCTGGCTGTTCAGGAACGCAGTGTCGGCAGGAGCGGCGATAAGGTATTGTGCGTAGTACCGCTCCCAGTCGTTTCCTAACTCGTTCAGTTGCGTGGCGAGCAAGTCGATAACGGCCATTTTCGATGTAATTTTGTTTACCTGTTCGGTGCAAACGGGTACCGCCATGCTTCGCAAACCCAGCCAAATCATTGCCGCCACCAGAACGATACCGAGTAGAATACCGCCACTGTACACGAGTTTTCGTTTCGACGGCCGCTCCGGTTTGCTTTCGAGGTAGCTTTTCAGCTTTTCCATCGCCGCATCGAAGTATTCGTAACTGCCGGCGGCGATTCCCTGGTAATTTTCCAGTCCGTCCATTCCGGGAGGCATTTTCGCCGGCCAGGCGAAATCTTTCAGGAGCACCGGAATAATATTTTTTCCGTGCTGCATGGCATGCAACGCTTCTTTCCGCACCCAGTCCGACGGGTCGGCGCAATGTTCCAGCCCGTCTTTGGGCAGTACCAGGATAAAATCGGTACATCGTTCGATAACGGCATACAGTTGCTCGTTGAACTTGCCCGAGCGTAGCGATTCCACGTCGAGAAATACGTTGTAGCCAGCCGAGCGCAGTTTCTCGGCAATCAGTCCGGCCGTTTCGAAGGCGCCGGCGCGCCGGTAGCTGATAAATACGGTATAATTTGTTTCCATGCGGATTTTATGCTAAAATTAATCCGATACTGTAGGATTCTTTTTTAAGAAATCCTTTATTATGTACTCCATATTATGGAATATTCTTGTTTGTCTCAACTTATTTATCGATCCGGAGCAGCCGGTAATAAGTGTACAGGTAGTCTGGTCTTCTTCCGATACATCCTCCGGCATATAGAACACGGCCATTTTGTATTTAAAGAACTTCTTGCTTTCTTTGGCTGTGAATTCCATAAAGCAAATTTCTTTTCCCCTTATGTTTTTTACGTAAACATGGAAATTATCCATAATAGTTAGTTGGGAGAAGAAAGCTTCCATGCATTGCGCGGCTTCTTTTATAGAGAGATTTTCTTTCTCTAATAAAGATTTATCCGGCAGTTTATTCAAAATGTCGAACGAGGTTTCCGGCGGCAACTCATCCAATAGGTCACCGAATTCCAATAGGTCGGAATCGATACTGATTCCTACTATTTCATTGAAATTTTTTTTGTCGGCATAGGCCATATCCGGTTCGAACAGGCTCATTATTCCTGCCTCCGATTCTTCTATATCGTCGGTTATATCGATATAGCTCCGGGGTACGGATAGCACATAATCGTTATATTTTTCCGTTACTTCTTCCGAGGGAAGCGGTGTATACGAATATATACCGGTTAATCCGGCAATCAGTAAGAGGGCGCCCAGTATCCATTTGTATTTTTTTAGTAGTTTGCCGGTTAGCAGAGTGGGTTTGGCACGTAGCGTTTTACGCAGTCGGGCGAGCGAATCGCTGAATGTGTTTAATGTAACGGAAATACGCGGACAATCGTTCAGGAATTGCAGCTCCGGTTGGGTAATTTCTATATTTTCCGTATTTCCGTCGTCTTTTATAATAGTAATCGGCTTATGATGAGCATAAGCCGACAATAACTCCTGCCTTACCCAATCTTCGGCATTCGAACTGTTGGCAAGGGCTTGTTCGCTCCATATAAACAGCACGTCGTCGGCCTCTTCGATGGCTTTGAATATTTGCTTGTTAAATTCGCCGTTATGCATAGACGAATAATCGAAGAATACGCTGTATCCTTTCTTTCGCAAATAGTCGGCAATCGCTTTGGCTAAGTAAAGACCCGTACTTCGCCGGTAGCTGATAAATAATTGAGTTCGCATAATCAGTCTATTTCTTTGAAGGATTCTATTATTCTGTCGAAGTTATTCGATAATCTTATCTGGTTCAAAACATTCATTTTTTCGGTATAGTAAAGTATGATATCGTAATAGCTATCCGATTCGAATTCGCCTTTCAGCGTAATGGCTTCGTAGATGTAAGAATTGAAAATATATTTCCTCGTATACATTTTCTCCCCATAAATCGTCCGGGCGTTTGTAGTCAGGTATTTGCCGCCTTTGGAAATGATATTGGTTTTTATGTGTTCGATCAGTTCCAGTTGCGACATAGAGGTAATGATTTTGAGACTGTCTTCGCCTTCGGTTACCATGATGCCGCAATTGTTCCCTATGCAAACTAATAAAGGGTCGTCGCCGAATACCTCCGAAAGGTCTACCTGTTCGGTTACGTCTGTCCATTTCTCGGGAACAGAAAGCACGATTTCATCGTATTCGCTCGTTATTTCTTTCAGCGGAACAGGCCAGAACAGATACCCGGCCAGGGCGATACCGCATAAAATAACGCCGGCGATTCCCCATAAGACTTTTTTTAACAGGGTTCGATGTTGGGAAACGGTTCGTAGCCGCTGCGTGAGTACGTTCATGGATGCGCCGAATAATTGCGGATTGATAGGCGTCCAATTCAGGTATTTAAGAAATTCGAGTTCCGCGGGCAATACCGGATATTCGAGAAACTTTATTTGGTCTTGTGCCAGGATGATATTTTTATTCAGTTTATGCGCGTACAGGATTTCTTGTTTGATTTTATCGTTCGCTTCGATGCAAGTATGCAAGGCTTTTTCATTTAGAACGAGAATGAAATCATCGCAAAGTTCTATCATTTTGGCTATTTCGAGATAGGTGCTGTTCGTATCGCCCATGAACGGGTTATATCCTTTTCGTTTTAGAAAGTCGGCAATTTCTTTTGCCATATATAAACCGCTGTCGTATCTGTAACAAATATAAATCTGGTTACAAGCTTTTTTCTTTTTCATGCTGTGTGTTTATAATTTGTTTCCGCAAGCGCAGCAAAATGCCGAGTCCGGCGTGTTTTCCTTGCCGCATTTCGTACAAAACCTTCCTTTTGCCGGAGGGGGAGGCGGTACGCTTTGCCGGAATGTTTCGCGGGCAATCGTTTCCGCGGCGATGTCCATCACTTTGTTATCTAACTTCGCTTGCCTGATCATTCCGGAAATCTGGGTAATCAGAACCGGCCAGAAAATGAGCATAGAGATGGCCAGCGGAATGGCTTGTTGTCCGAAAATTCCCACGCCCGCCTCTATTTGTATGGCATCGTTAACGGGGTAGATATGGATTTTAAGCGCCGTTTTCATTCCTAAAATCGCTTTGAAGATTCCCCCCTTCGTAACGGAAATGTCGTAGCCGCCGCTTACCAGCTCGTCCGAGTGCACTTCGTATCCGTCGTTGGCGAACGTAACGGTAATATCCCGTGCAATCACCGGAATCAGAGCCGGCGATGCGAAAAAAGTCTTGTTCGATTTGAATGCTCCCATAGTAGTATGCTTTTAATTGTTTACCGGATACCGCAATGCACCGGTTATCCGATCGCTTCTTTCAGTTTATGCCCGCAATACTTGCAGTAGCACCATTCGCCGGCCACTTCTTTGCCGCAGGCCGGGCAAAGCAGTCCTTCGGCTTCGAGGGCGATGCGCTCCAGGATGCGCCGGCACTGCTCCGTTTCGCCCCAGCGAAGTATCTCCCGCACCCGGATGGCCGTAAACGGATGCGACGCATTCAGTATAGCGTAATTCTGTAATAATTTATCCCATTTGTTTTCCTGCAACGAGTCGTAATAATCGGCCTGTTTCACGAATTCGGCGATATTCACGTCGCGAGTAATCGACTTGGGCCCTCCGGCCAGCCGGATTTGCACTTCCACGATTTTGTCGATGCTGCCTAAGGCAACCGCTCCGGCCCGGTCGGCCGAGAGCTCGCTGCGCCGGCTCCAGTATTGCAACGCCCAGTACACCGGCATCACGGCCGCCCCGAGGATTCCGAGGTCGTTGATTTTTTCGAGCAACGTAAGCGCCAGGGTATGGTATAGCATGTGGTGGCAGGCGATGTGGCCACATTCGTGGGCGATAACCGACGATACTTCCTCGTCGGTAAGGTATTCGAGCAACCCCGAGGTAACGGTAATCATCGTACGGGTTTCGCCCATCGCATATGCGTTCGGGAACGGGTTCATTTCGAGGTAGAACTCCGGTTCGGCGATGGCAAGCCGTTCGCAGATAGGCGGCAGCTTTTCGTAAATGGCCGGCAACTGGGTGGGCGACAATCGGATTTTGTTGGCCATGTTCATGCCGTGCGTAATCTGTTCGTCGTAATACCGCATCATCAGCTTCATGGCGGCGGCGAAGCCGGGTATCGCTTCCATATTCCGCCGAGCGGCTTCGTCTTCGGGGTGAATGTAATCTGCTGGTCGTATCATAGGGCTGTTCGTTTAGGGTGGCTGTTTATTCATCCTCGGATTTCCGGAAATAAATGCGGGTGGCATTCGCCTGTTCCGGAATGCCGTTATCTACTATTTTGCAATGCAATTCGTTTTCGTCCGTCAATTCGAGGATACCGGTCGACAAGGTATTCTGGCGGCAATCCAGTTCTTCCATTATCAGGTTTGCCCCATCTTTCTTCAGCCGGTAACGGGTAACGGCGCGGAATTGCTCTTTCTCTGACGAGTCTTTTAAACTGTAAAAGCACAAGTTATAATTATCGCGGGTAATTTCCCAGTCGATATAATTTCCGTTTTCGAGGCACCTCCATTCCCCGGCGAGCGGTTCGGCCAGTTCCGGCGTCGTTTCTTCGTCGGCCGGCGTGGTGAATATACGCCGTACCGGCAAGCCGAGCGCCTTTTCGGCGATGGCGATCGTGTCGCCGGAGCAGCCCAGCCAGCGCAGGATGGCGAAATCTTTTGCGATTTCGTTCCGCCAGGGATACGACGGTTCGTTTATCTGCGCGGCATACTGGGTGATGGCTTCGCGGAAATGTCCGGTCATCAATAACGCATGGCCGTAATTGATGCGTAAAGAGCCGTTATCATCCAAATTGTACTGCACCGTGTCGTACAACGCTTTCGCCCACTCGAATGCGCCGGCTTTTTCGGCGGCCCAAATCACATCGGCGTCGATTTCGCTTATCGACCGGCTCTCCGTACGGCTCAGTGCATCTTTGTATTCTTCCGCCAATGGTTTTACCAGTTCGTAATTTCCAAGTTCGCTATGTACTTTTATCCCCAATTGCATGTCGGTAAAATAATCGAAGTCGAGGTTGCCGGGCACCCGGTCCGGACGTCCTAAGTTGTAATGGCACAAGGCGTACTGGTAATCGCGCCGGTCGGTAACGGTATCGAGTAACTGTTCTTTGAAATTCTCCCATAAATAGGAAAGCCGTAGGTTGTTTATATACAACACGTCGCCAGGCAAAAGCCGGGACTGAACAATGTTATACCCATCGAACAATTGGTCGATAGTCTCGTAGGATTTGGTTAGTTTTTCTTCTTTTTCATTCAATACGATTCCCCATGCGATTAACGCACCGATAATAAAGAGAGTAACGAGCAAGTAGGCGAATACCGCCGTTATTTTCCGGATTATCCGGCTCGCCCGGAGGGATTTGCTGAAGATGCGCCGCTTCCATTTTACTACGTTCCGGTAATCGATAACCGTTTGTGCCAGATTGAAAAAGATAAATGCCGGTACCAGTAGATAAATGCCTTGCCCGATTGCCGTGGCTACATCGTTCTGTTCGTTTACAGCGATGATTACCTGCTTGATAATCAGTAGAACATCCGCAAAAGCAAGCGCCGACAAAACGCTCAGAAATACCAGCGACTTCCGCACGGTACGGTAAAGAGGCTGCGCCTTTTGCTTCAGCCAGAGCTTATGCAGTAAGAAAAGGAGCAGCACGGCATACATCAAAATCAGGGGAGCCCACGTGAAATCGGTGCCCATGAAGTCTTTTATAATCGGGTTATCGGTGGCGACCGAAATGCCTAAACACGACAAAGAAAACACCAGTAACACGAAAACGCCTATATAGATGCCGTAATACCTGCGGTAGAACCGGCGTACAGACTGGTCGAGCAACGCCGAAGCCTGCTTCGAAATACAGGTTTTCCAGTGTAACAGAAAATATTCCGCTTCGCGTATCGCCTCTTTCCCTTTAATCAGGTTACCCGTGGCATAGCCCGATTCTTTCCAGTAATTCCCGCAATTTTCGTAATATTCGTTCAGGCTGATAAAGCTTTTTTCCTTTTCGATCCAGTTCAGGATTACCTCCCACGAGGTAAGCAGCATTTCGTGTGCGACGGTAAGCGTGGGTTGCCCGTTCATATCTTTGCCGGTAACGAAAATATGGGCTTTTACCAGTTTGGCTATCAGTTGTTTGTAAGCTTCGTTTTTTTCCAGTTCCGCCAGGCGGGCGATGCGCCGTACGTAAATGCCTTTGTTCGAGGCCGACTCGGTAACGATAGCGCTCAGCAACTGTTCGAAAATCGCTTTTTCCCCGCTCGTAAGGGCGGCATACAGGTTGTTTACGTATTGAACGATGGCGCCGTCGGCACGGCCTATCTGTTCGTATGCTTCGAACGTAAGCTCGTTTTGCGCATTGCGATGGGCGTACAATTCGGAAAGGGCGAACTCGATGAGCGGCAGGTCGCCGGCATGCGAGGTAATGTCGTTGATAATAACCGATTTCAGGCTGTTACCCGTGTGGCTGTCGACTTCCCATTTCAGCCCCGCTTTCCGGGCAGGCTCTTCTACGATTTCCTGCAACTCGGAGTGCAGCATCACCGGCAAATCGTATACGATGCTCAGTTTTTTTAATTCGAGCAGGCGGGGGTAGCTGATGAATTTGTGGTAAAAGTCGCTCCGGATGGAAAAGATAAACCACATTTTCCGGGTGCTGACCAACCCTTGCAGCAGGGCGATGACGCGTTCGCGCATTTCTTCGGTAATCTGCGGCTCGGTAAACAACTCTTCGAACTGGTCGAAAAAGAACAGGTTTACCTGCTTCGCGCCGGCGGTTCCGGCATCGCGGTTTAAAAAATCGGCTAAATAGGCGTAGTTGATTTCGTTTCCGTTTTGCACGTCTTCCCAAATCCGGCTTCCTTTCAACGAGGGGAAGGCGTCGGAAACCAGTTTTACGATGCCCGGAAAAATGTCGCCGCCGAATTGGGCCGGAGTTACGGTATGCAGCTTCCAGGCGGCGTCGGATACGATGCCCGAGTCGGACAAATCGGGCAACAGCCCGGCTTTTACCAGCGAAGATTTGCCGGAGCCGCTTTCGCCTAATAAAATGAGCGAGGCGGATTCCTTCGAAGCGTATTCGGCTATCAGCAGCCCTTCGATTTCGTTGATTACGCGCCGGCGTCCGTAAAAAATGGCTTCGTCGTCGAATTCGAACGATTTCAGCCCCATGTACGGGTTGCCGTTCCATTCCGTTTCTTTTACCTGCCCGGTTTTTTCAATAATCAGCCGGCGCAGGTGCTCGGTGAGTTTTTGCTCGAAACTCACCGATTCTTCGAACTGATGGTAGGCTCCGTAAACCGTACGGCTTTCTTTGTCGTAAAAATTTTCTTTGATAAAGTGCTGTACCTGTTTGTTTTGCTCCGTCCATTCCTCGATGGCGGTAAGGTCGTTCATGCCAGCCAGTATGCTGGTAACGGGGGCGTTCTTGATGTAGGCGAGTATTTCGGGTTTACCGGTTTGTTTGTTGGCCGTGAGCATCATTTCGTACTCGTACTCGGTGCCCGAGCGGTAAAAGGTGCCGTCGGCGCGCCGGTAATGTACGCCCAACGGAGAGCCGAGCCGCGACCAAAGGATAAAAATGGCGATGTCGACCAGTCCGGCGTGTACGATTTTATCGATTCCTTCCTGGAAGGTGGAGGTGGATTGCAGGGGCATGTCTTCCCACAGGAGCGGCTTGAGTGTAACGGCGGTTCCCAATTCTTTCTGCAATTTGCGGATTACCCGCTTGGCTATCGCTCTTTCGGCCACGACATCGCCGGGCGACGAAATGAAAATTCGGATTTCCATGATAGTAGGGTATAACAAAGGGTTCTTCAACAGCCTGTTTTTCCTAAAAGGATCGTCTTTTTTTACCTCGCTCGTAGCAACCGGCAGCAGAAACGGCGTGGCCGGATTGTACCGGCGTGCCACCTATCTTCGGTTGTTTGTAACAAAAATACAGACTTTTTGCTGAATATCCCATTAAAAAGTCATCTTTTTGTTGTTTGCCGGTGAATTTCGGATAGGGGAAAATCGGGTTCCGGAAGAATTCTCCGTGTGCCGCAGTCCGGGTAGAAAGATTTGCCGGCGCATTTTCATAGGGGGGATGATAAAAAACGGTTCCTGCGCTGTTTAAACGGGAAACGGCTGCAGGCAATCTGTATTCGCAGCCTGCGAATATATATTTGCAGGCTTAGAATATATATTCGCAACCTACGGATTTATATTCGCAGGCTAAGAATATAGTTTCGATGCGGTAAAAAGGTTTTTTACTACGTGCGGGCGGCAAGTTTCCTATGGCTTGCCGGAATTATTTTGTACGGCGGAACTGCAAGCGGATTCATACCTGAATCCGCTTTACGGTGTGCATGAAACGGTTTTCCTG
>DBGBSM010000154.1:0-22272 GCA_048468815.1 Parabacteroides sp. | reverse complement strand
CTTCTCTTGGCTGTTCTTGTTTTACCTTGTCTTCTTTTAGGATGTGCCATTTTGTTATTTATTTAATTGTTATCATTCTCCGTAAAATCTTTGAGCGCGTCCCATCTCGGGTCGGCCGGGCGGTTGTCGGCATCGTCGTCGACGATGATGTCGTTGTCGAGGCCGTCGCCGAATTCTTCTTCGTCGTCGGCGCTCCGGGCGGTATGTTTCCGCAGCTTGGAACTCATCGCCTTGTTGCACTTGCCGGCCACATGCACATGCTTCATCGGCACCGCCAGGGCTACGAACTCGTAAATAAACCAGGCGATGTTAATCTCGCCTTCGTCTTCGGGTATAACCACTACTTCATCACTTTCTTCGGCGTAATCTTCGCCGAATTTCACAATCAGTTTGTTCTGTGTTGAAATAGGCACTTCCACATCGTCCAGGCACCGGTCGCAAGGAACCAGCACGACACCGTTCAGCACGAAGTTCATCTCGAAAGCCACCGCCGTACGCTTAATAGTAAGGTCGACCTTGACTTTGCCTTTCTGCACTTCTTCACCGTCGATGTCGATAAAGAATTTATTCTCCAGCAAAAACTCCATTTGGTGCACTCCCGGAGAAAGATTCTTCAAATCTATCTGATATAATTTAAACTTTCCCAAAGCCTTTTAGTGTAAAAACCTTGCAAAGGTACGAAAAAACTAATTATATATACAACCCCTTCCCGAATATTTTTTATAAGCGCCCGACAGGCGGGGCCACGGGCAGGATGCATGTAGGCCGGTAAAAACGGCGCCGTGAGAAAAAAATCCGCCGGGGCACCGGATAACGCACAACCGGACAACGGATACCGTTCGCTCCGGATTACACAGGGGGCACGAGCCGCACAAAGAAAACTTCCGGCTTTCCCGGAGAAACGGTTCTCCGCGCGGCCGGAAGCTCACTACACATTAATTATATAGAACAAAGCAAACTATCAGAACAACGTTCTTCCTTTAAATACGTTCGACTCGGACGTGGGATACAGCGTTCCGCTGAAAGAAATCCGGTTGCTGTTGAAGTTGGGAGTAACGGTGGCCGTGGCCTGGTTGCTTCCGGCTTGCATCCGGATAAATACGGATGCTGAAATGGCGCTTCCCTGCACCATCATCTTAATCGTTACGTTGCCTTTCTTATCGGTGTTCACTTCCACGCCCGACGCCAGGCCGTCTACCGTAATGCCGCCGATGCCGTTGGGGCCGGCATAGCCGGTATTGAACGCCAGTTGCACTACCGCCCGGTCTTTATCGAGCGACACGAAATTGGTACTCGGGGTAACGTATACGAAACGGCCCCGCTTAAACTCGATGCGGTCGGCTTCGAGCACGAACGACCGTTCGCGGATGGCTTGTACTGCTGCCTCGTGCCAGGCTTTGTCTTCGGCCGCACGGGTTTCTTTTTCTGCTTTCTTTTTCGCATCCCGCTCTTCCTTCGTCATATTCCGCGTACCGCTCCCGGGCGACTGCGTGCCGCAACCGGTACCGAACATCAGCAGAAGGGCCGAGAACAAAAGCACACTCTTCATTTTACCTACTAATCTTCCGTTCATAAAAATTCCTCCTTTTCAGTTATTTAACCATCTGTTACACGGATTTGTTGCGCCTTCTCTTTATTTAAGACCGACGAAAAGGGCAAACGTTGCATGCGTTATAACTTTTTAATCTTTACCGGGTTTGCCACGTCCTTTTCTCCCACATCGTACGCTTTATAAAAACCGGCCGCCTTTTTTATCCGGGCGGAAACGGTATAAGCGTCGTGGCAAAACACAAGCCGCTGCCCGAATGCAACCGCCTCGTCGAGCATCCGGATTTTTTCGGCGTACGAAACGAGCGGCGACAAGTCGTAGGCCGAAATCCATGCGGGTGAAACCGATGCCGCCAACGGCACCACATCGCCGGCAAACACAACCGTTTCGCCGGGGGCGTCCGCATATACCGCCAGCTGCCCGGGCGTATGCCCGTTATACAACCGGAGCCGCACGCCCCGGCACAGCTCGGTATCTTGGGCTACGAGGCGCAGTTTTCCCGCATCGGCCACCGGCTGGATGTTTTCCGTAAAATACGAGTCTTTTTCCAGCGGATGCGGCTGCCTGCAATTGTGCCACTGCGCCTCTCCTACCCAATAAACGGCATTCGGAAAAGCCGGACGCACCTCGCCCGAATCCCTGTCGCGCACGGTAGCCGCGCCGCAATGGTCGAAATGGAGGTGGGTAAGCACCACATCGGTTACCTGTTCGCACGAAACGCCCCGCGCGTTCAGTTGCGCCTCCAGGCTTTGCAGGCCGCAGAAGCGGTAATACCCCAACTGCGGCAATTGCTTGTCGCCGCACCCGGTATCCACCAGGATGAACCGGCCGTCGCCGGGACGCACCAATGCGCAACGCATGGCAAGCAGGCAGCCGTTATGCTCGTCGCACGGATACCGGCGACTCCAGGCCGGCTTCGGTATCGCTCCGAACATCGCTCCGCCGTCGGCATAAAAGCGGCCGGTTTCAAACAAATCGAATATCATACTTTCTTTTTTTAACGTACCGGTTCCGTACCTCGCCGTGCAGGTGAAACTTTTGTTTCATTAGCAAGAAACTTTTGTTTCATGCTGATGAAACAGGTGTTTCATGCTACAGAAACTTTTGTTTCACCCAACGCTACCCGCTACAGCACTATACGGTTTTTATTACAATACGATGTCCGGACGATAAAAAGACGCTCGCCCGCAGACCGCACATACACGTTTCACTCGTAAGCACCTGGCCGGCCGGTATCTTTTTACGGCAGCTCCGGACACAGCCGGGCGCCGATGAACCGGGCGCAAAAGCCGGTGTACCCGATTATGCCGAAGTGCAGCCGGCTTTCGTTTGCCGAAAGCAAAGATAAAAATCTTCCCCCGAACGCCCGCTACTTTTTTCGAAAAAGCCCCGGATTAGGTTGGCGCCTTCGGTAAATAGTCGTATTTTTGCCGGCAAAATCCGCGAGATGAGAAAAGTTCATTTAATCTCCATAGCCGAACCTGTGGTACTCGACCTCGCCTTTGCCCTGAAGGACAAAGGATACGACATCAGTGCATCCGGCATCCGGGTAAGCGAGCCGGATAGCGAACGTATGCGCGAGGCCGGCATCGAGTTTCACGGGAACGGCTGGTTTCCCGACCGTTTAACCAACGACATCCAATTCGTAGTACTCGGTTCTACCGTAACACAGGAGAACCCGGAGTACGAAAAAGCCAAAAATATCGGACTGCTTATCCTTTCCATCCCCGAATTCATTTTCGAGCGCACCAAAAGCAAAACGCGGCTGGTTATATCGGGCAGCAAAGGGAAAAAGAGCATCCTTTCCATGATTATTTACGCTTTCCAGCAACAACGCATGGCGTTCGACTATGCGCTGAGCAGCAACATTCCGCTGTTGCCCAACCGCATCGGACTGGAATACAACTCGCGCATCGCCATCATCGAAGGCGACGAACATGTAACCTCGGCGCTCGAAACCAAGTTCCGCCTCGAATTTTACCGGCCGCACATCGCCGTTATCAGCAACATCGACTGGAAGCAAAGCGAAGAGCACACCACGCTCGAAGGGTACATCGGCACCTACCGCCAGTTTACCGCCTCGATCGAGCGCGAAGGGAAACTGATTTATTTCGGGAGCGACCCTACGGTTACCAAACTGGCGAACGACGTACGCGACGATATTACGGCCATCCCCTACGAAGCGCACGAAATAAAAGAAACCGGCGACGGTACCTGGCTCGTTACCCGTTACGGGGAATTTCCGGTACGCATACCCGACGAGTTCTTCCTGAGTAACCTGAATGCGGCCCGGCTGGCATGCAGGCATTTAGGGATGAAAGATACCGATTTTTACAAAGCCGTTTCGGCATACAGCTTAACTATGAATATATGATTGTCGCACAGGAAAAAAGAAAACAAAACATCGCGGAGTACCTGCTTTATATGTGGCAGGTGGAAGATTTGATCCGCGCCAACGGATTCGATATCGAAAAGATAAAAAAAAATATCGTTTCGCAGTACGACCAGCCTGAAGCAGTGAAAGAAGAAATTACCCGCTGGTATCAGGAGCTTATCGACATGATGCTGCTGGAAGGAGTAAAGGAAAAAGGGCACATCCAGTTGAACAAAAACGTGATTTCCGACCTCACCGATTTGCACCTCCGCCTGCTGAAAGCCCCGAAAGAAACGGCCTACGCGGCGATGTACTACCGAACGCTTCCGTACATCGTGGAGCTGCGCAGCAAATCGGGAGGCGAAGAAGCGCCCGAAATCGAAACCTGTTTTACCGCTTTATACGGGTATCTGCTCCTCCGGATGCAGCATAAGCCCATAAGCGAAGAAACCGCACAGGCTATCAAGCAAATAAGCGGTTTCCTGGCGCTCCTGGCGGAAAAGTACCGGCAGGAGAAGAACGGGGAGCTGAAATGGGAAGAAGAAAACTAAAGGAATATACGGAATGAAGAATATACTCGTAACGGGAGCCAACGGCCAGTTGGGCAACGAATTGCAGTTATTGGCGGCCGAAAACCCCGCCTACCGTTTCTTTTTTACCGATGTGGATACGCTCGACATCTGTAACAAAAAAACCGTAGTTGCGTTCGTAAACGAAAACAAAACGGATTACATACTGAATTGCGCGGCCTATACGGCTGTAGACAAAGCGGAAGACGAGGCCGCCCTTTGTGAAAAAATAAACTGCGACGCCGTACGGAACTTAGGCGAAGCGGCTGCGGCTGCGGGCACCCGCGTGATTCACGTATCTACCGACTACGTTTTCGACGGCACCCGCCATACGCCGTATACGGAAACCGACCCTACTTGTCCGCGCTCGGTATACGGACATACCAAGTTAGCGGGCGAAAAGGCGCTGCAAGGCGCCTGCCCCGACTCGGTTATTATCCGTACGGCCTGGCTGTACTCGGCTTTCGGCAACAACTTCGTAAAAACCATGTTGCGGCTGGGAAAAGAGCGCGAAGAGATTAAGGTGATTTTCGACCAGGTAGGAACGCCGACGTATGCCGCCGATTTGGCCGAAGCCATCCTCACGGTGGTGAACCGGGCCGAAGCCGGCGATTTCCGGCCGGGCATTTACCATTTCTCCGACGAAGGGGTATGCAGTTGGTACGACTTTACGGTGGCTATCCTGAAAGGGGCGGGTATCGAAGGGTGCCGGGTAACGCCCATCGAAACGAAAGACTATCCCGCCAAAGCGGAGCGCCCGCACTACAGCGTATTGAACAAAGGAAAAATAAAAAGCGCGTACGCCCTGACGATTCCCCACTGGGAAGCCAGCCTGGCGAAGTGCCTGGAAAAGTTAAACAAATGAGTGAGTTTTCAGCAGAAATCAAACGAAGAAGAACATTTGCCATTATCAGCCACCCCGATGCGGGCAAGACGACCCTTACCGAGAAGCTGTTGCTTTTCGGAGGCGCCATTCATGTGGCCGGGGCGGTAAAATCGAATAAAATAAAGAAGACGGCTACGTCGGACTGGATGGAAATCGAAAAGCAGCGCGGTATTTCCGTGGCTACCTCCGTAATGGGATTCAATTACGGCGATTACAAAATCAACATCCTCGACACGCCGGGCCACCAGGATTTTGCGGAAGATACGTTCCGTACGCTCACGGCGGTCGACAGCGTGATTATCGTAATCGACACCGCCAAGGGGGTGGAAGCGCAAACGCGGAAGCTGATGGAAGTGTGCCGGATGCGGAAAACGCCGGTCATCGTATTCGTAAACAAGCTCGACCGCGAAGGGAAAGACCCGTTCGACCTGCTCGACGAAATAGAGGCCGAACTGCACATCCGCGTACGTCCGCTGAGCTGGCCCATCGACATGGGACAGCGGTTCAAGGGAGTATACAACATTTACGAGCAAAAGCTCAACCTCTATACGCCGAGCAAACAATACGTTACCGAGAACATCGAATTCAAGGACATTCAAAACCCCGAACTCGAAACGCATATCGGCGAACCGTTAGCGGCCAAGCTCCGGGCCGACATCGAACTGATAGAAGGGGTGTATCCCGAGTTCGATACGGAAACGTATCTGAAAGGCGACATAGCGCCGGTGTTTTTCGGCTCCGCGCTGAATAACTTCGGAGTAAAGGAATTGCTGGATTGCTTCGTACGCATCGCCCCTTCCCCCCGGCCGGTACAGGCGTTGGAGCGCACCATCGAGCCGGAAGAGGAAGCTTTCTCGGGGTTTGTCTTCAAAATCCATGCCAACATGGACCCGAACCACCGCAGTTGCATCGCGTTCGTAAAGATTTGCTCGGGCCGCTTCGAGCGGAATGCGCCGTACAAACACGTGCGTTTCGGCAAAACCATGCGTTTCAGCAGTCCCACGGCGTTCATGGCGCAGAAAAAAGAAACGGTAGACGAGGCGTATGCCGGCGACATCGTGGGCTTGCCCGATACGGGGAACTTTAAAATAGGCGACAGCCTGACGGCGGGCGAAGAGTTGCATTTCAAAGGACTGCCCAGCTTCTCGCCGGAGATGTTCAAATACATCGAGAATGCCGACCCGATGAAAGCCAAGCAACTGGCCAAAGGCATCGACCAGTTGATGGACGAAGGGGTGGCGCAGTTGTTTACCAACCAGTTCAACGGACGCAAAATCATCGGCACGGTAGGGCAACTCCAGTTCGAGGTAATCCAGTACCGGCTGTTGCACGAGTACGGCGCCCAATGCAAATGGGAGCCGCTCAACTTATACAAGGCGTGCTGGATAGAAAGCGACAACGAAGAGATGCTGGCTAATTTCAAGAAGCGGAAAGCGCAATACATGGCTACCGACAAGGAGGGGCGCGACGTGTACCTGGCCGACTCGGGCTACGTGCTCTCCATGGCGCAGCAGGATTTCCCGGATATCCGCTTCCATTTCACTTCGGAATTTTAACGGGACGGAAACGGAATACTTGCCTGAGAGCCCGGTTTACTGGAAAATTGTTTGAGAAAGATTATATGATTATGTGAAAAGGCAGCCTGGAAACCCGCGGGATTCCGGCTGCCTTTGTTTTAAAAACAATCAGTTAAGCGAACTATCCGTTCCCACGCACCGCCTCCGGCCCGTGTTTCCGGGAAAGGAGCCGCACATGTTCCGAACTCAGTCGTTGCTCTTCTTGGATGAGAGCTTCATCTCGATAACGAAGGCCACAATCAGGCCGATTCCGCCGAACAACAATACGGAGGCTCCGTATACGATGCTGCCGAGGCGATCCATTACGTGCCAGTTGTCGTTGTGCGTATAGCCGGGTACCGCATTCAGCATAATCATAAAGCCCACCAATAAGCCCAGTCCGATACCGGTCATCAGCAAGCCGCCTTTCAGGGCGCTGAACGAAAAGCGCAGCCCGCCGTATCCGGGAAGCGACAATTTACCTTTCAACTCGGGCGTACCCAGCTTGTCGCCCAATTTCTCGATCAAAGCCATCCGCTCCGGACGGCGTACGAACAATTCGAACAGGCCGTAGATTCCGGCGCAAATCAACCCTATAACCAAGGGTGGCATCAAAAAGTCAAACATAGCGATACAATTTTAATGGTTTGTTTTCCGTTTCTGTCCGGTTTGACGTACGGACGGCGGAAAGGTTACAGGTGGGAATAAAAAAATTAGCGGATTTCCTCTTCTTTCCGTTCCGTACGGCTGTTTTAAAGAAACAAGATGCCGGCCGGATATTTTTTACGTTTCCGTTTGTAACCTTTTTCGTTACTTTGCGTCCATACAGGCAGAATGGAACTTTACGACGACATATATTATATAGAACGAATCAAAAAAGGGGATACCGAAAGTTTCGGCTGCCTGGTCGACAAATACGGCCGGCAGCTATTCTCGCTGATCGTGAAAGTCGTACGGAACCGGGAAGACGCGGAGGAACTGACGCAGGATACGTTCGTGAAAGTTTTCCGCAACCTTTCGAAGTTCAAGGGCGAAAGCTCGTTTTCCACCTGGGTGTACCGCATCGCGTATAACACGGCGATTTCGGGCGCCCGGAAAAAAAAGTACGAGCTGCTTGCCGCAGAAGACGACGACCTGGCCAACGTTTCCGAGGAAGCAGTAGCCGAAAAGCTGGGCCGTACCAGCCAGGAAGAGCGACTCGACCTGCTCGACCGGGCGCTCGAACAGTTGCCGCCCGACGACCGGGCGCTGATTCTGCTTTTTTATTTCCAGGAGAAACCGGTAGAGGAAATCGCTTCCATCACCGGCCTTTCCGCGCCCAACGTGAAAACCCGGTTGCACCGGATACGGAAAAAACTGTTTGTTTTATTTACTAAAATGGAGGAACGATGATGAATACATCCGATAAAGAATGGCTCGATACGCTTTTCGGCCGGTTGCCGACGGAAGCGTTGCCGGATACTTTCCGCAGCGACCTGATGGCAAAAATACAGGCCGAAGCCGTACGCATGCGGAAGCGCAAAGAACGGTACACTTTATACGGCGTGGTTGCCGCCTCGGTTGCCGTGCTGCTGGTAGCGACCGTTACGCTTTACCTGTACGGGGCGGCGCAGGGAACCGCCGGCTCCGCAGCAGTGATGCCGGAAGTACCGGTAATGCCGCCCATCGGGTTCCCCGACCTGCTGGCTTATCCCGTTTTACTGCTTATCGGGGGAGCGAGCTGCCTTTTGCTGGCTTTCGACTACGCACTGCGTAAAATATTCGGCCCTTACAGGCAAAAATCGGCTCCGAATAGGTTGTGAATCAGAAAAAAGCTTTACCTTTGCGGCACTTTTGAGAGATGACAATATAAAGTCTAATTCAGTAATTAAACAAACGGATTATTAACAATTTTAGAATGGAAAATTTAAAGAACATCGTTCCTGTAGACGACTTTAACTGGGACGTTTACGAAAAAGGGGAAACTTACGGCGAAGTAAGTCGCGACGACTTGGTAAAAACGTACGACGAATCTCTAAGCACGGTTAAAGACAAAGAAGTAGTGACAGGAACCGTAACCGCAATGAACAAACGCGAAGTCGTAGTGAACATCAGTTACAAATCGGACGGCGTAGTTCCCATGTCGGAATTCCGCTACAATCCCGACCTGAAAATCGGCGACGAAGTAGAAGTATACATCGAAAGCCAGGAAGACAAAAAAGGACAATTGCTCCTTTCGCACAAAAAAGCGCGCGCAACCCGCTCGTGGGATCGCGTAAACGAAGCGCTTGAAAAAGACGAAATTATCAAAGGGTACATCAAATGCCGCACCAAAGGCGGTATGATCGTAGACGTATTCGGCATCGAAGCGTTCTTGCCGGGTTCGCAAATCGACGTGAAGCCGATCCGCGACTACGATGTATTCGTTGGAAAGACCATGGAATTCAAGATTGTGAAAATCAACCAGGAATTCAAGAACGTGGTTGTTTCACACAAAGCGCTTATCGAAGCCGAACTCGAAGCCCAGAAGAAAGACATCATCTCCAAACTCGAAAAAGGGCAGGTACTCGAAGGTACGGTTAAGAACATCACTTCGTACGGCGTATTTATCGACCTCGGCGGCGTAGACGGTTTGATTCATATCACCGACTTGTCGTGGGGACGCGTTTCGCATCCGGAAGAAATCGTTCAGCTCGACCAACGCATCAACGTGGTTATCCTCGACTTCGACGACGAAAAGAAACGGATCGCTCTCGGCTTGAAACAACTTACTCCGCACCCGTGGGATGCCTTGAACCCCGACCTGAAAGTGGGCGACAAAGTAAAAGGCAAAGTGGTGGTGATGGCCGATTACGGCGCATTCATCGAAATCGCTCCGGGCGTAGAAGGGTTGATTCACGTATCGGAAATGTCGTGGACGCAACACTTGCGCAGCGCTCAGGACTTTATGAAGGTGGGCGATGAAATCGAAGCCGTTATCCTGACGCTCGACCGCGACGAACGGAAAATGTCGCTCGGCATCAAGCAACTGAAACCGGACCCCTGGGAAAACATCGAAGAACGTTTCCCCGTCGGCTCGAAGCATACGGCTACGGTTCGTAACTTCACGAACTTCGGCGTATTCGTAGAAATCGAAGAAGGGGTAGACGGCCTGATTCATATCTCCGACCTGTCGTGGACGAAGAAAATCAAACATCCGTCGGAATTTACGCAAATCGGCGCTCCCATCGACGTACAGGTACTGGAAATCGACAAGGAAAATCGCCGGTTGAGCCTCGGTCACAAACAGCTGGAAGAAAATCCCTGGGACGTATTCGAAACGATCTTCACGGTTGGTTCCATCCACGAAGGTACGGTTATCGAAATGCTGGATAAAGGGGCTGTCGTAGCATTGCCTTACGGCGTGGAAGGTTTCGCAACGCCGAAACACCTGGTAAAAGAAGACGGTTCGCAGGCTCAGGTAGAAGAAAAGCTCCAGTTCAAGGTGATCGAATTCAACAAGGAAGCGAAACGGATCATTCTTTCGCACAGCCGTATCTTCGAAGACGAACAGAAGGGCGTCAAGAAAGAAGCTGCCGAAAAGAAAGCCGCTGCACGCCGCGTAAAGAAAGAGGAAGAAACCATCAGCACTTCTTCTTACGAAAAAACGACGCTGGGCGACATCGAAGAATTAGCCGCTTTGAAAGACAAATTATCGGGCAAATAATAGCAGACCGGTAGATTATAAAAAAACAGCTTCTCCGTTTGGAGAAGCTGTTTTTTTATAAGAATGCCCGGGCTTTACCAACACGGACACTCTCCGTTATTCGCATTATTCCGCTTACCGTTATAATTCGCATTCTTCCGGTTCCGGTCGCGCATCTGCTCCTGGTTGGCCACATATTGCTTGTATTGCTGGTCCGTAAGAAGCGATTTGATACGGGCGTCGCGCTCGTTCATCAACGTCTGCATGCTCTCGCGCATCTTTTCCCGGTCGCCCTGGTTCGCATTGCGTTCGGCACGCATCTTGGTAAAGAACTCGTTGTTAATCGACTCGAATTCCTTCTTTTGGTCGTCGGTAAGATACAACTTATCGGAAAGCCGCTCGATTTGTTGTTTCGGGTCCATCATCCGTGCGCCCCGCCGGCCATGCTGCGGTTGCTGGGCAAACGAAGAAACGGAAGTAATCATCGCTATCAGACATATCGTCAAAACCTTTTTCATTTTCTCATCTTTTTAATTAAACACTCTGTTTATTGAAGCTTCATTATAAACAGACAAAACCGGGCGGAAAAGGTTTAAACCACCTACGTTACGAATACTCAAATTATTACAAAGAGGGTTTAGGCGAATCGTCCTTACCGTGAACGAACAGGCGAGCCGATACGCCGTTAGCTTGCGCGTGAGTACCCCCGGGTATAACGACTCGGGACGGCTATTCCGGCATGCCCCCCTTTTCCGGAAGAAGCGTTAATCCGCAAGGTTACCCGCCGGGAAACGGAAAAGCCGGAACACCGGGCCGGATACTCCGACCGCACAAAACAAAAACGCCCCTTTTAACGAAAGGCACGGATATAAGCAAGGAGCCTCCTTGCAAAATACGAAATAAAAACGACTCAGTCGTACCGGCGGAGGTAAAAGCGCCTCACGGTTTCGCGCGAAACGTTGTACTTGTTCCCGATAATCCGGTAACTCTTTCCGCTTTTGCGAAGCGCGTCGATTTCCTTCTTCTTCCCCCGCAAATAAAAAGAACCTTTCGGCCTTCCCAGCACCACGCCCGCCGCTTTCCGCTGCGCCAGCGCCTCCCGGGTACGTTGCGAGATAAGTTTCCGCTCGATTTCGGCCGACAAGCCGAAACTGAATGCGAGCACCTGGCTGTTAATCGAGTCGTCGAACGTATACCCTTCCTTGATACTCAGCACCGTAATTCCATCCTCTATACACTTATAGATGATATTCAGGATGTTAATCATCTTCCTGCTCAGCCTCGACACCTCCGTCACTATCAAAGTATCGCCCGTCTTCAACTTCCGGAGCAAACGCCCCAATTGCCTGTCATCTTCACTTTTCGTACCGCTCACTGTTTCCATGATCCAGTCGGTTACTACAATATTCCTGCTCTTGCAAAAACGTTGCACTTCGCCCTCCTGGTTCAACACGGTTTGTTTATCGGTACTCACTCTCAAATAGGCTGCAACCATGATATTATTCCTGATCGTTATATAATGAATTATTTTCCAACCACCAAAGAAAAGAAATTTGTAGAATATATCAGAGCTTTTTCAGCTTTTGCATAGCGGTTTCCCCTCTTTTTTTCCATATCGATTACATTTTGAGCCTGAAAAGGTGAAAAAGCGGTTTTAATCGTAAATATATCCTTCACTGTGCAAACGCCGCCGGTTTTTCTGTTCCCGGGCGTTCCCGTCCACCCGGCTGCCGGTTCGAAGCGCCTGTCAATCAGCTTTCCGCCCGGCAGGCGGCCATTCTTTTATAATTGTTTAAAGGGTTGATTATCTTCCCTTCGGAATAAATTTATAACTTTGCAAATCAAATACATTCGTAACCAATGAGCGTAGAAATCAAAGAAGTAACAACGAAAAAGGAACTCAAACAATTTGTTAAGTTTAACATCGATTTATACAGCGGCAATCCGTACCACGTACCCGGCATCATCTCCGAGGAGATGACCACCCTGAGCCGGACTAAGAACCCGGCCTTCGAAGTGTGCGACGCCGCTTACTTCCTGGCCTGGAAAGACGGAAAAATCGTCGGGCGCATCGCCGCCATCATCAACCGCACGTCTAACGAAACCTGGAACCAGAAACACGGCCGGTTCGGATTCGTGGACTTTATCGACGACCGGGAGGTGGCCGACGCCTTGTTCCGCACCGCCGAAGAATGGGTGAGAGCCCGCGGCATGGAGGCGATACAGGGGCCGATGGGGTTTACCGACCTCGACCACGAAGGGATGCTCATTCAGGGGTTCGACCAACCGGGAACCATGGCCACCATCTACAACTACCCCTACTATCCGGAGCACCTGGAACGGCTCGGCTATGTAAAAGACCAGGACTGGAAAGAGTTTAAGATTTACATCCCCGACGGCATACCCGAGAAGCACCAGCGCATCTCGCAAATCGTGATGAAGAAGTACGGCCTGAAGATACTCAAGTTCAGGAACCGGAAAGAGGTATGGCCCTACGCCCACCAGATATTCGAAACGCTGAACGAGGCCTACCGTCCGCTGTACGGCTTCGCCGAACTCACCCCCAAGCAAATAGATTACTACATCGATATGTACATCCCGCTTATCCGGCTCGACCTGGTAACGGTAATCGTACGCGAAGAAGACGACAAGGTGGTGGGCTTCGGCATCTCGCTGCCCAGCCTTACCCGGGCGATGCAAAAAGCCAAAGGGAAACTGTTCCCCTTCGGATTCGTGCACATGCTGAAAGGGCTGAAAGGCAAGCCGCACATCATCGACCTGTATTTGGTGGGCATTTTGCCCGAATACCAGAACAAAGGGGTAAATGCCTTGTTATTTAATGACTTGATTCCCGTTTACAAACGCTTGGGCGTAGAATACGCCGAAAGCAACCCGGAGCTGGAAACCAACAACGCCGTACAGGCGCAGTGGGAGTATTTCAGGCGCGAGCATCACAAAACGAGAAGAGCTTATATCAAACAATTTTAACAAAAAGGAGACTATATATATGGATGAACTGAATTCAACAATGGGCCAACCTACGGCTTATACCGACGACGACATCAAAACGCTCGACTGGATGGAACACATCCGGCGGCGTCCGGGCATGTACATCGGCAAGTTAGGCGACGGTACGTATGCCGACGACGGAATTTACGTATTGTTGAAGGAAGTACTGGATAACTCGATCGACGAGTACATGATGGGATACGGCAAATCCATCGAAGTGACCGTGGAAGCGGGCGAGGTTACCGTGCGCGACTACGGCCGGGGCATTCCCCTGGGAAAAGTGGTGGACGTATCGAGCAAAATGAATACGGGCGCGAAGTACGACTCGAAGGCTTTCAAGAAATCGGTGGGACTGAACGGAGTCGGCATCAAGGCGGTGAATGCGCTGTCGTCGTACTTCATGGTAACCAGCTACCGCGACGGCGAGTGCAAGCAAGTAACTTACAGCCAGGCGCTCGTAACCGAAGAAACGGAAATCACCCCGAGCGACCAGCCCAACGGCACGTTGATTTGCTTCATCCCCGACAAGGAGATATTCAAGGACTACCACTACAAGGACGAGCACATCGAGAACCTGCTCAAGAACTACGTGTTCCTCAACTCGGGCCTTTCCATCTTCTACAACGGGAAGAAGTTCTACTCGCGCAACGGCCTGGTAGACCTGCTGAACGAGAACATGACCACCGAGCCCCTCTACCCCATCATCCACCTCAAGGGGGAAGACATCGAAGTGGTGATTACCCACAGCAACCAGTACGGCGAGGAATATTACTCGTTCGTAAACGGGCAGCACACCACGCAAGGCGGCACGCACCTCTCGGCTTTCCGCGAGGCGGTGCCGAAAGTAATCAAGGAATATTACAACAAGAACTTCGAATACGCCGACATCCGGAGCGGCATCGTGGCGGCCATCAGCATCAAGGTGGAAGAGCCGGTGTTCGAGTCGCAGACCAAGACGAAGCTGGGCTCGAAAGACATCGGCCCCGAGGGCCCTTCGGTAGCCAAGTTCATCGGCGACTTCATCAAGCGGGAGCTCGATAACTTCCTGCACAAGAACGCCGAAACCTCCGACACGTTGCTGAAAAAGATTCTCGACTCGGAGAAAGAGCGCAAAGCGATTGCCGGCGTAACCAAGCTGGCGCGCGAGCGGGCCAAGAAAGCGAACCTGCACAACAAGAAGCTGCGCGACTGCCGCATCCACCTGAACGACCCGAAAGGCGACCGCACGGAAGAGAGCTGCATCTTCATCACCGAGGGCGATTCGGCCAGCGGCTCCATCACCAAGAGCCGCGACCCGAACCTGCAAGCGGTATTCAGCCTGCGGGGCAAGCCGCTGAACTCGTTCGGCCTCACCAAGAAAATCGTGTACGAGAACGAGGAGTTCAACCTGCTGCAAGCGGCGCTGAACATCGAAGACGGGCTGGAAGGGCTGCGGTACAACAAAGTAATCATCGCCACCGATGCCGACGTGGACGGCATGCACATCCGGCTGCTGCTCATCACTTTCTTCCTGCAGTTCTTCCCCGACCTGATTAAGCGCAACCACGTGTACATCCTGCAAACGCCCCTCTTCCGGGTGCGCAACAAGCAGAAAACGTTTTACTGCTACACGGAGGAAGAGCGGCTGGCGGCCCTGCGCGAGTTGGGGGCGAAAGCGGAGATTACCCGGTTCAAGGGGCTGGGTGAAATCTCGCCCGACGAATTCAAGAACTTCATCGGCAAGGACATGCGCCTCGACCCGGTGTCGATGAAAAAGGAAGACCTGGTAAAAGAGATGCTCGAGTTCTACATGGGCAAGAACACGATGGAGCGGCAAAACTTCATTATCGACAACCTGATTATAGAAGAAGACGTTGCCTGATACGGAAACGGGTATGCGCCGCACCGGGCTTGCTGCCGGGCCCGGCGCATATCGGTACGGAGGGGCTCGCCCCGGACGGTTTTTCCGCCGCGCAGGCAGCGTAAATCAAAGCAAACAGAGATGAAAAAGATAGCGCTTTTTCCCGGAACGTTCGACCCGTTCACCATCGGGCACCAGTCGTTGGTAAGCCGGGGGCTCGAACTGGTAGACGAGATTATCGTAGCCATCGGCATCAACGACAAGAAGCTCACCTACTTCCCGCTGGAAAAGCGGCTCAAGGCCATCCGGTGCCTGTACCGCGACGAGCCGCGCGTATCGGTGCGCTCGTACAACTCGCTCACGGTAGACTTTGCGGAAGAAACGGGCGCCCGGTTCATCCTGCGCGGCATCCGTACGGTGAACGACTTCGAATACGAAAAGAGCATCGCCGACGTGAACCGGAAACTGTCCGGCATCGAAACGTTCATCCTGTTCACCGAGCCGGAGCATACGCACATCAGCTCGTCTATCGTGCGCGAGCTGCTGCGGTACGGGAAGGACATTTCGCTGTTCGTTCCGAAAGAAACAGAATTGTATTAACCGGGGCGGAAAGGCGGGCACGGGGCCGGCGCCTCCCCCGCTTCTCCGCACCTTTATTCAGACAGAACTATGACAAAGATGATTTTCCGCATACTGGTAACGGTATGCCTCGCACTCACGATAAACGTGCATCCGTCGGACGCACAAAACCAAAGCCTCAGCTCGGAAGCCCGGAAGGTGGCGGGCGCCCTGTACGCCATCGCGTCGTTCTACGTGGATTCGGTGAACAACGAAAAGCTGGCTGAAGACGCCATCCGGGGGATGCTGGAGAAGCTCGACCCCCATTCCACCTACATGGACAAGGAGGAAACGAAAGAAATGACGGAGCCGTTGCAGGGCAACTTCGACGGCATCGGCATCCAGTTCAACATGCTTACGGATACCGTATACATCATCCAGGTAATCCCCGGGGGCCCGAGCGAAAAGGTGGGGCTGCTGGCGGGCGACCGCATTATCGAGGTGAACGATACCGTGATTGCAGGCGTGCAGATGAAGACCACCGACATCATGAAGCGCCTCCGGGGGCCGAAGGGAAGCGAAGTGCGGGTAAAGGTTAGCCGGCAAGGCTCGCCCGAGCTGCTGGAGTTCAAGATTACGCGGGGCAAGATACCGGTATACAGCCTCGACGCGGCTTATATGGCCGACCCTGCTACCGGGTACATCAAGCTGAACCGCTTCGCGGCCACCTCGGCCGAAGAGTTCCGGGAGGCGCTCGCCAAGCTGAAGCGCCAGGGAATGAAGCACCTCATCCTCGACCTGCAATCGAACGGGGGCGGTTACCTGAACGCGGCCATCGACCTGGCAGACGAGTTCCTCGACAAGAACAAGCTGATTGTGTACACGGAGGGCGACAAGCAACGCCGGGAAGAGTCGAAGGCGACGAGTGCGGGCGACTTCGAGGAAGGGCGCCTGGTTATCCTCATCGACGAGGCTTCGGCCAGCGCCAGCGAAATCGTGTCGGGCGCCGTGCAAGACTGGGACCGGGGGGTACTGATAGGGCGCCGCTCGTTCGGGAAGGGACTGGTGCAGCGGCCCATCCCCATGCCGGACGGCTCGATGATTCGCCTCACGGTGGCGCGGTACTATACGCCGACGGGGCGGTGCATCCAGAAGCCGTATGTAAACGGCGACAAGGAGCAGTACGAGCAGGATTTGATAAACCGGTTCGACCACGGGGAGCTGATGCACGCCGACAGCATCCATTTCGCCGACTCGCTGAAGTACAAAACGTTGGAGAAAGGCCGCACCGTATACGGAGGCGGGGGCATCATGCCCGACATCTTCGTGCCGGTGGATACGGCGCGCACCACGAAGTACCACCGCGAGCTGGTGGCGAAGGGGGCGATTTACCGGGCGAGCATGAACTACATCGACAGCCACCGGAAGGAACTGAAAAAGGCGTATCCCACGATTGCGGATTTCAAAGCGAAGTTCGAGGTGAACGACGAGATACGGAACGACTTGCGCTCGCTGGCGGACGCCGAGAAGATTGCGTTCAACGAAACGGAGTACCGGGCGTCGCTGCCGTTAATCGAGTTGCAGCTCAAGGCGCTCATCGCCCGCGACTTGTTCGACATGAACGAGTACTTCCTCATTATCAACGACATCAACGAGTCGCTGCAACAGGCGTTGAAGCTCATCAACGACCCGAAGCGGTACGAAGAGGTGTTGTCGAGGCAATAACTCTTTATAAAAAGAGCGGCTAAAGAAAAGCCGTTCGTTCCGGGTAAAAGGGTGCTTGGGGGGCTGTCTGAAAAGCCGGCTCCTTACCGGATAGGCTTACCGGCGGTAAGTGTACAGGGAAATGGCATTCGGTAAACCGGCGATTATTCTTTTTTCTATTCGGAAAGAAGGGATGTTTCACGTCTCTTCCCTTTAAACGGTAAGGAATAGGAAGGGGCTGTCCGGCTTTTCCGGATAGCCCCTGTTGTTGTGGCCGGGTGCTTTCCGTGCGCCGCCGCGGCAACGGCTTTTCCCTTTCGGGCAACGGCTCGGGGACGCCCGGGCCGGACCAGCCGGGCTCGCATCAACCGCTCCTTCCGGAACGAACTTCCCTTCCCGCTTTACATGCTTTCCTCGTTTCCATCGAAGTGACTGGTGCTACACAGGTGAGTCGCACCCTGCTGCACAGGTGTGTCGCACTATGCTACACAAGTGAGTTGCATGGTGCTGCACAGGTGTGTTGCACATCCTCTACCGTAAAGGGAAGGGAAGAGACGCGCAACGTCTTATTCAGCCGACGCGCCGGGGAGAGTTGCGTCGCTATCGTTACCTCCCATTCGCCCGGGGTGAAAGCGAAATGCGGAACGAAGCACAGGCGCGGGCCGGTATTGATAGCCAGCCCGGAAGGCGGAAAGAAATAGCTTTCGCCGGTTTCCACGCAACGCACGGTAAGCCCTACCTCCGGCAAGTCGCCGGCAATCTTCAGCGAGACGCCGTATACCGAAACGAAGGGGTGCGTACCGGCGGGAATGCGGTTGAACGCTCCGCTGCCGCCGGCGCGGTAAGGCTCGATGGCAAGGCTCACTTCGGCCGGGCGCGGCCCGGGCGTTTCCCGGCAGGCGTTCTCGGCCCGGAGATGCCGCACGCACTGCCGGAGGCGCGGCGAAGGAAGCAGGCTGGGCACGAGGGCATGCTGCTTGCTGTCGAATGGGCTTAGCTCCGACTCGAACCGCCCGGTTACCGCGATGTCGGTGCGGGCCAGTCCGAAATCCACGTTGAAGCCTTCGAAGGTGGCGTTGTAAATCTCTTCGAGCATCAGGCGGAACACCGTAACGAGCGTTTCCTTCCGGAACTCGGTGCGCGTATCCACGATGCGCCGGGCCACCCCGTCGAGGTCGAGGGTGCGGCGCCCGATCACGCTGGCCCGGCAGGCTTGCACACCCGGCAAATGCGTAGGGGTTACGTGAACGGATACTTTCGCAGGCTTATGCGGCAGTTGGTCGGCGGGTAATTCTTTATCCATGGTATATATCGGTTTACACTATGCGGGTTTCTATTCCTACAAACAAAGGTACGCTTTTTCCGGCACATTTCCTACACCCGCCGGGGGTGCCGGAGCCCGGCGGAAGAAGGGCGGGGGCCAGAAACCGACAGGAGCAGAATATCACTATCCCGCTCCTGCTCCTATTCATAAGTTTTACAGTGTTAAGTTTCGGTTACTCTATTTGTTTTCCCAAGAAATTCTTACACTAATTTCTCCAGCCCGGAGAGGTTCTGTGCCACTTCGGAGTCGGAAACCTCGTAGTTGGCCAGGTCGCCGGCCAGGTACTGGTCGTACGCCGCCATGTCGATGAGGCCGTGCCCCGAGAGGTTGAACAGGATGGTTTTCCGCACCCCTTCTTCCTTCGCCTTCAACGCCTCGCGGATGGTGGCCGCAATGGCATGCGACGACTCGGGGGCGGGAATGATGCCTTCCGCCTGCGCAAACAGCGTGGCGGCCTGGAACGTTTCCAACTGCTGGATGTCGACCGCTTCCATCAGCCCGTCTTTCTTCAACTGGCTTACGATGGAGCCGGCGCCGTGATAGCGCAGTCCGCCGGCATGGATATTGGCCGGGGCGAAGTTATGCCCCAGCGTGAACATGGGCAAGAGCGGCGTATAACCGGCTTCGTCTCCAAAGTCGTATTGGAATTGCCCGCGGGTAAGTTTCGGGCACGAAGCCGGTTCTGCCGCAATGATGCGTATATCTTTTCCTTCGACGAGCTTGTGGCGCAAGAAGGGGAACGAAATGCCGGAGAAGTTCGAGCCGCCCCCGAAGCAGGCAATCACCATGTCGGGGTATTCGCCGGCCATCTCCATCTGCTTCTCGGCTTCGAGCCCGATTACCGTTTGGTGCAGCATCACGTGGTTGAGCACGCTGCCCAGGGTATACTTGCAGTTGGGGGTTTGCATGGCCAGCTCCACGGCTTCGGAGATGGCGGTGCCCAGGCTGCCCTGGTAATTGGGATGGTCGGTAAGTATCTTGCGGCCGGCTTTGGTACTCATGCTCGGCGAAGCCACTACCTGCGCCCCGAACGTTTGCATGATGGAGCGGCGGTACGGCTTTTGATGGTAGCTTACCTTCACCATGTATACGGCCAGCTCCAGCCCGAAGGCTTTGGCGGCGTACGACAGGGCGGCGCCCCACTGGCCGGCGCCCGTTTCGGTGGTGATATTGGTTACGCCTTCTTTCTTGCAGAAATAGGCTTGGGCAATGGCGGAGTTGAGCTTGTGCGAGCCTACGGGGCTCACGCTTTCGTTCTTGAAATAGATGTGCGCGGGAGTGTCGAGGGCTTTCTCCAACCCGTACGCCCGCACCAGCGGCGTGGGACGCCAGTTTTTATACATCTCGCGTATCTCGCCGGGAATTTCTATCCAGGCGTCGGTCTGGTTCATCTCCTGGCGGGCCAGCTCTTCGGCGAACAACGGATACAAATCTTCCGGAGTTAAGGGCTGCTTGGTAACGGGGTTCAACGGCGGAAGCGGTTTGTTTTCCATGTCGGCCACGATGTTATACCAGGCGGTGGGTATGTCTTTCTCTTGTAACAAAAATTTCTTCGTGCTCATACTGTATCTTCGTGTTATCGCTTGAACGGAATACCGCCGTACGGAAGCGGCATCCCGCAGGCAAAGAAACAAATAATATTTCATTCTCCAAACGGAATAAATAAAAATATATAACTTTGCGCGCTGATAATAACAAGTATTATACTATTAACCCGTACAAGATGAAACCTGCTTTCACCGTTTGGCTCAGCCTGCTCTTTATCTTTCCGCTTTCCGCACAGAAAAAGAATTTCACGTATACGTTCTACGGCTTCGTAAGGGGCGACTTGTTTTACAATACGCGGGCGAACATGGCGCCTGTCGACGGCAACTTTTACCTGTATCCGCTGGACAAGCAGGCGGATGCCGTGGGGAAGGACCTGAACCACATCTCGAACGGCAGCTTTTACACGTTTACCTCGCGGCTGGGGGTCGACCTCACGGGGCCTTCGGTGGGACGGGCGCGCACGTCGGCCAAAATCGAAACGGATTTCGGTGGGTTCTCGAAGAGCACCACGATGCTGCGGCTGCGCCAGGCGTACGTGGCGCTCGACTGGAACCGCCAGCAAGTGCTGGTGGGGCAAACGTGGCATCCGTTGTTCGGCGCGGTATGCCCGGACGTGCTGAACCTGTCGACCGGCGCTCCGTTCCAGCCGTTCAACCGGAGCCCGCAACTGCGGTACCGGTATACGGCGAAGCATATCCAGCTCACGGCGTCGGCGTTGTGGCAGCTCCAGTATTTGTCGGGGGGCCCGGCGGGGATGAGCGAGGAGTATATCAAGAACAGCGGGGTGCCGGAGTTTTACGTAGGCGCCGACTATACGTCGGGTACGGGCTGGCTGGCGGGTGCGGGGGTGCACCTGATTTCGCTCAAGCCGCGTACGTCGTCTACCTGGAACGATGCGGTGTACAAGGTGAGCGAACGGGTTACGGCGTTGTCGTACGAGGCGCACCTAAAATATACGGGGCCGAACTATGTGTTCGCGGCGAAGAGTTTGCTGGCGTCGTGCCTCGACCATACGGCGCTGCTGGGCGGGTACGGCATCAGTTCGGTCGACCCGGCGACGGGCGAGCAGGGGTACACGCCGTTCCGCCACTCTACTTCGTGGGTGAACTTTACGTACGGCAGGCGTTGGAAGGGGGGCGCGTTCGCGGGGTTTACGAAGAACCTGGGCACGGGAAAGCCGCTGGCGGTTACCGGCACGGATCATTTATACGGCATGGGACTGGATATAGACCGGCTGCTTACGTTCAACGTGAACGGCTCGTATAACTTGCCGCACTGGCAAATCGGCCTGGAGTATTCGCCGGCTACGGCCTGGTACGGTACGAACCGGGCGCTCGACGGAAAGGTGCGGGATACGCATGCGGTAACGAATCACCGGGTGCTGGCGCTGGTGATGTATTATTTTTAAGGGGTGCGCTTGCCGCGGGGCTTTCTTTCCGGGGAAAGAAACAAAGGACTTTCTTTGCGAAGGCTGGCTTTTGCCCTTACGGGCCGGTGCAGGCCGTTATCCCGGCGGGGTGCTTTTCGCTCGACGCAAAGGGCTTTCTTTTTCGCTCGCCGCGGGGCGTCTGCCGACGGCGCCTACCGGCGGTCTTCATTTCTTTGGCTTGAACCAAAGAAACGAAGCAAAGAAAGTTCAAGGGCTACGTCCGCTTCGCTACATCCCGGCTTTCGCTCGCTAAAAGCCCCGA